>NZ_JBHSAO010000002.1:0-110675 GCF_042650085.1 Oceanobacillus longus
TTTTTTATTTGTGCAACCTTCTAACATTTTGGTTGCAATACTCTGTACTTTTATTATGCATTAAACATAAGTGTCCGGATCGTTGAACAAAGAAATTTAAGCCTTTCTCTAGGTGTTCGTTCTCGAATTCAAACGTAGCTATCTTTGCGAAATTTACACCCTCAGCGAGCCGCGGAACCCTCTGACACCATAGTAAGAGGACGCGCCATTGTGGTACAGGAAGACATGCCCGAAACGATAATCGCAAAACAGAGCTCCGCCAAGGTCTCTAATGTCAGACGGTGTTTGCACCCAACTCGAGGTTTTCATATCAAAATTTTCAAGCTCCTGCAACGATCGATATTGTTCTTCCGTTAAAAGCTCAATCCCCATGTCCGTTGCCATATCTATCGCATTATTTTCTGGTTTATGTTTTTTCCTTGACTCTAGCCCAGCACGGTCGTAACAAACACTTCTGCGACCTTTAGGGCTTTCCGCTGAACAATCATAAAAGATGTATTCGTCCTTCTTTTCATCATGATCTGCAACATCCGGTTCACCACCAGTTCTTTCCATTTCATGGAGGGACCATAGTTTATCAGGATTAGCAATCAGCTTTGCTTCGACTTTAGCCCATTCAAGTTCCTCGTGGCGATTCATGTTTTTCTCAAAACGAGCTTTCAATGCACTTATTAATTCTTCACGTTGTTCTGGTGATAACTCCTTTTTATTGCTGCTTGTCACATTCATTTCCCCCTTATTTTTTTAGTTTAATGGTTTAAGTATATATGAATATTTGTTTTAAATCGATCGTTTAAATAATAGTGTGAATTCAGGATACTATAAAATATAGGAGTAGATAAATTTGTTTATCTACCCAACAAATTATTACACATTTTAGTCATTTTACTGTTATAATAGTAGTGTTAAATAAAAGAAAGCGCAAACAATAGATAGTATATAGAGGAGGCAATAAAGTGGAATATAGTAACAAGCAACCAGAATTAGAAGTCAAAACAAAGAAACTCATTGAAGTAGATGGTCTGAAATTTAAAGATTTGAATGGAGACGGGAAACTGGATCCATATGAAGATTGGCGCCTTAGCCCAAAAGAGCGTGCAGAAAACCTTGTTTCCTTAATGAATATCGATGAGAAGATCGGTATGATGCTCATTAACTCGCGTAAGATGGGACTTTCTCAAGAGGACAAGAAAAAGACAAGTCATGATGGTGTGTTAGATGAAGCGATTGTAGAAAAAGGAGAAAGTATCTTTGCCACATCAAAAGTATACGGCACAACACATACGATTGAAAATAGAAAGTTAAGACATTTCATTTTAAGAGACAACTTTAGCCCGGCTGAAATGGCAGAGTGGATTAATAAAATGAATGAAGTTGCTGAAGGGGCCCGTTTAGGTATTCCTGTTTTGATTGCATCAAATTCAAGAAATGAAAATGCAGAACCTATTTTTGGTATGAATGATGCTGGTGGAATTTTCTCCACATGGCCTGGAACCTTAGGACTCGCAGCTGCAGCACAGGGAGAAATTAAAGATGGTGGAGATGCATCACTTATTAGCGAATTTGCTAAAATTGCTCGCGCGGAGTGGGATGCTACGGGAATTAGAAAAGGCTATATGTATATGGCAGACACCGTTACAGATCCAAGATGGCAGCGGACGTACGGTACGTTTGGAGAAGATCCGGAATTTATTTCTGATGCAATTGGTCGCTTGATTGATGGATTCCAAGGTAAAGCGTTAGGGAAAGATAGTATCGCAATGACAACGAAGCATTTTCCTGGTGGCGGAGCAAGGGAAAATGGATTTGACCCACATTATGAAGAAGGAAAGTGGAATCTATACCCAACTCCAGGTAGCTTAGAGAAGTATCACTTACCACCATTTAGAGCAGCAGTAGAACATGGAACATCGTCCATCATGCCATATTATTCTATTCCAAGTATTAAGAAGAGTGTGGTACAGGAGTTCGAGGGGAAAGACATTCCGTTCGAAGAGGTAGGCTTCACATTTAATCATTATTTCATCAATCATATTCTTAGGGAAAAACTTGGATTCAAAGGCTATATCAATAGTGACAGCGGTATTATCAATAATATGAGCTGGGGCGTTGAAAGCTTGAGTGAGGCCGAGCGTTTTGCTAAAGCAGTCAATGCTGGAACAGATATTGTTGCGGATACAAATGATATTGAGAATCTTAAACTAGCCATCAGCAAAGGATGGATTAGTGAAAACCGTATTAATGAAGCGAATGAGCGACTGCTTACAGAAATGTTTACGTTAGGTCTTTTCGATGATCGTACGTATAATTCACCAGAATCGGCTACAACTGTAGTTAGTAACAAAGCGAATTGGGATGCTGCATATGAGGGCCATAAAAAATCTGTAACCATTCTTAAAAATCAAAACGAGACATTACCATTAACAGCTGAAAAGCTTAACGGTAAGAAAGTTTACGTGGAAGTATTACACAAGGAAGAAGAACGTGCAACAGCATACACGGAAAAGGCAAGAAAAGAATGTCTTGAGCTTGGCCAGTTTACGTTGACCGATAACTATGAAGAAGCTGACGTAGCGATTATGTTCTTACATCCAAAATCTGGTTCTTACTTCAATGCGACACCAGGACTATTAGAACTTGATATTTGTCAGGATAAAGTAGTATCCGCTTTGGATGGTTCATTGTATCAGGAAACTACCATAACAGGTATCAATCGTCTAAAAGAAGTGGCAGACAATGTTCGTAGTCGCAGTGGTAAAGTGGTTGTCAGTGTGAATGTGACATTACCATGGCTTCTTGGAAACGTGGAACCACTTGCAGATGCATTAATTGCTGGATACGATACTTTCTATAATGCACAGTTTGAAGTTATCGCAGGCAATAGCAAACCAGTAGGTGTTCTTCCAATGACACTACCAGCAAGTGAACAAGTAATTGCTGTTTATCAGAATGGTGAAAGTGTGTCCAGAAATGATGTACCAGGCTATGATAAAGACAAGTATATGCCTGAAGGACTTAGCTATGCATATAAAGATAGTGACGGAAACGTTTATACACTAGGACACGGATTAAGGTATTAATGAAGTAGAACAATTTTTAAATTTATAAGAGGTCATTACTCAGATTGTTAGACCTGAGTAATGACCTCCTTTTTTCATAGAAGCAGACAGGTTTATTCAAGTTGAAAAAAATACATCTATTTGGACAAAATAAGTTGGAGAATTATTGCTTTTTAAAGTAGTTCATTTTATTTCCATACACTTAGAAAAGGTGCTATCCTAATTGAACGTTCATTTAAAATAGGTAAAACCTAATTATCATATATTGGAGGAAAATCATGAAAACTAAATATGCAGCGCTACTTGAGCCTTATCAATTACCAAATGGAATCGAAATAAAAAATAGAATGATGATGGCACCGATGACAAATTATTCATCCAATCCAGATGGCACTGTGACCGATGCAGAAATAGCATACTATACCCGACGAGCGAAAGGTGTGGGTGCTGTTATTACAGCAGTTGCAAATATCACACCAGGTGGGAAGGGGTTTCCTGGTGAGATTGGTTGTGATCGTGACGAATTAATACCTAGTTTAGCTAAACTTGCTAATAGCATTAAGCGTCAGGGTGCGAAGGCAATTTTACAAATTTTTCATGCTGGAAGAATGAGTCCATCTGACCAAGTTCCAAATGGAGATGTCACAGCACCAAGTAATATTCCTGCTGAACGCGCGGGAACTCTTGGAGTAGTACCAAGAAAATTAACGGTGATAGAGATCGAGGAAATTATTGAAGCGTTCGGCCAGGCGACGTGTAGAGCGATTGAAGCTGGATTCGATGGTGTTGAAATTCATGGTGCAAATGGATACTTGATCCAGCAATTCTTTTCTCCACATGCCAACAGACGAGAAGATCAATACGGTGGTACTATAGAAAAACGAATGACATTTCCGTTAGCTGTTATTGATAAAGTACAACATGCTGTGAAAGAATATGCGAAAGAGCCATTTATTGTTGGTTACCGCTTTTCCCCTGAAGAACCGGAAACCCCTGGTATTACGATGGGAGATACACTAAAGTTGGTTGATGTACTGGCAGATAAAGGACTTGATTATCTTCATGTATCATTGCAGTACTTCTGGTCTAAGGCAAGAAGAGAAGCCGATACATCAAGAACACGTATCGAATTACTTTTGGAGACAATCAATAAACGGGTGCCGCTTGTTGGAGTCGGGTCGCTCTATACAGCAGATGACGTAGCGGAAGCGATGAAGACAGGAATCGAATTTGTTGGACTTGGCAGGGAGCTTCTAATCGATCCAGAATGGGTACAGAAGATCGAAAGTGGGAATGAAGCAGATATTAATACGACTCTTGATTTGGATGGTAAGGAAGCATTGGGTTTTCCAGATCCATTTTGGAAAGTCATTACATCTGTCCCAGGCTGGGTTCCTGGGGTGGAATAACCTTCCAAATATAAATATAATAAAAAGGCTTAGAGAACTAAATTCTCTAAGCCTTAATTTTCATTAATGCTATCATGCTATATAAAGGAGCGATTGGTTAGGAAACGGAACCGCTTAGTCAATTAGTAAGTATATGTTTTTCTTAAAGTATTAGCCACCTGTATTGGATTTGTGATTGGTAAGAAATGATATCCGCTTGGAATTGGGATGACAGATAAATTCGTATGAAGCTGCTTAAAAACTTCTACTTTTTCTTTACTAAATTCATCCATACTGTGTTCTGCTAGGAGCAACGAAAAGGGCTTTTCCATTTTTTGTTTCAAGCAATAGTCAGTTATTATTACTTCTTTTGATAAAGAATTTAATGCTTTTTCGTTACTATGATGTATGTATAAATCTTCCTTTAACACGAAGTTCTTTTGCAGATAAGAATTCAAATGATCACGTTCTTCTTCTGCTAGACTTTCCATAGAATCAGTAGTTTCAATTATCGCTTTTTCGAGATCTTCCAAACGTTCAATGACTGGTAATTGAACTTCTTCCCCATTTTCTTCTCTTTATCCGAGGAAATAGTAACCACCATCTAACAATGTCAATGATTCTACATAGTGAGGAAATTTAGAATAAAAAGCTTGTATAATCCAACCGCCAATAGAATTTCCGATGAAATGAGCGGAAGAAACCATTAATTTTTTTAAAATGTTTTCAATTTCTAATACAAATGAGGAAATAGAATTATCTACTTGCTCAGTTTGATTATGTCCAGGTAAATCTATTGCAATAATTTTATATTCCTTTAAATACCATGATAAAGATTCATATATCTCTTTTCTTTCACCTAGTGCTGGCAGGGCGATAATTGTTTTATCACTATCTATAGATCCATAAACTTTAAAACGATTCACCATATCTCCCCCTAATTAAAAAATACTTACTTCTTCCAATAATGGCTGCCAGATAGTTAAATAACGCCAATTTCATAATAACATAATATTCAAAAACATCCCCCGAAGAAATATACTTACGTTTTGTAATACAACGCTTGCACCAATATTTAAGTGAGATAATTTGCAGTCAAAACTCTTGATTTTAACAATTATTGTCTATTTATAAATTAAAAATATTTAGTGTATTGACTATTTAAAATAATGTGATATTATATATAATAATTCCGATGTAAATAATATGTATTAAAAGATTCCGCAGATGAAAGTTACTAGCAAAAGCAAATATATTTTGTTAACCCTTTCGTTAATGAGAAGGGTCTCTAATTAATATAAATTACCATATGAAAAAGGAGAGATTTTTAATGGCAATTACAACAGTGAGTGCGAAAACAGTATTAAAGGAAAATGTGTTAGTGGAAGCTGAAGCTAGAGGTCATAAAGTTATAATAGATGAACCTAAGAATTTAGGTGGTACAGATCAAGGGATGAATCCAGTAGAGCTGCTACTTTCTTCATTAGGTGCATGCCAATCCATTGTTGCTAGAACTTATGCTGAAAAGTTTGAGGTTGATCTTCAAAACTTTTGGGTCGAATTAGATGGTGATATTGATCTGGATGGTTTCTTTGGTAAATCGGATGTACGACCAGGCTTTTCCAATATTCGTTATACGTTCCATATTGAAACAAATGCTCCTGATGAGAAAATACAGGCATATAAGGAATTTATTGAAGCCCATTGCCCTGTTGGAGATACCATTGCAAATCAGGTAAATCTATCCTCTTCAAAAGTAGTAATAGAAAACCCAGTTAAATAGAATGGATAGGTGGAGGCTGCTTCTTTAGTGAAATAAGGAACTATCAATTGATAGTTCCTTATTTTACTCTTGCGTAAGTTTCAATAAAGATAAATTACTTTTCAAAAACACCTTTAATATTCTTCCATCCATAAACAAGTTCATTGGGTTTCCTTCCTACAATTTTACTGCATTTTTTGCTGTATTTAGCCGTTCCCCAGCTCTATGAGTGACCATTCTCATGTAACTTTGCTTAGTATGGTCATTCATCAGATTTATGAAAAACTTTTTTCTGAGTTTGTTTAACATCAGGAGTTCCCCTTGTTTATTTGTTGCAGATACATATCGAGCCCATTTTTTCGCAGCTTACATGAAGGACACTCCCCACATCCCCCGCCACGAATTCCGTGATAACAGGTAATTGTTTTCTCGCGAACATAGTTAAAGGCACCAAGCTGGTCGGAAAGTTCCCAGGTTTCTGCCTTATCCAGCCACATTAATGGCGTATGAATAACAAACGAATCATCCATCGATAAATTCAGTGTTACGTTTAGTGATTTAACAAAAACATCACGGCAGTCCGGGTAACCGCTAAAGTCGGTTTCACAAACCCCGGTAATGATATGCTTCGCTCCAATCTGTTTTGCCAAGATAGTTGCAAATGACAGAAAGAGCAGATTACGTCCGGGGACAAAGGTGGAAGGAAGGTCCCCATTCTCCCCATCTTTTACTTCGATTTCCTCACGTGTTAACGCATTTGGAGCCAATTGACTTAAAAGCGATATATCCAAAACATGATGTCGTACTTTCAAGTCAGCAGCAATTTCCTTTGCTACTTCGATTTCTTCTTTATGGCGTTGATTGTAATCAAATGTCACCACTTCTACGTGATCATACTTTTTCAAAGCCCAGAATAAACAGGTGGTACTATCCTGACCACCACTGAATACGACGACAGCTTTATTATTTTTTTCCATAAAAAAAATTCCCCTTTCATAATATAAAAAGAGAATTCTACTCACCCGAATAAAAAAACCATACCGATAAGGAAGGTACAGTTCCATCCTTAGTTTTTTATAGAGGGTGTAGCTAGAACCTCTCCTGCAATAGTGCAGACTTTTTAAAAATATTTCCTTTTATTATAGCATTTCTTTCATAAAAAGAGCCATATTCATCTACTATGGCCCTTTAACTTTAATTTTTCTTCTTACCAAAATAAAGTAAACCAACGAGCAAACCAATTACACACATGATTGCCGCGAAAGTAAAGAATGGGATCGGGCCGAATTGAAAGATTAGTGGAACAGATAATGCGGTTACTAATCCTCCACCAAGGAATGGCTCAAAAGCGAGCTGTTTATAGCCGAAGCCTTCAAAAGCTGGAGATTCGGCTTTAGGATCGGCAACACGCATCAAGAGTAAACCAGTCGCGGTAATCCCCATCGATTGACCAAAATCACCGATTCCTCTTTCCAGCCAATACGTAGGTATCATTCTTGGAGCGAGGACAAAGAATCCAATCACATTCCATGCAATACCGGTAATCGCAATTAGAAGAAATGGAATGAAGTTGTCTCCAATAACATCTAGTGACACCGTTCCTATCGCTGCTAATATTAGAATATCTAATGAAAACCCCTGAATACGACTAATCATTTGTCGATCGACTAGATATGCATTGTCTACTTTGTTTAAGAATAGTTGTACGATTATTCCTCCAATCATTGCAAAAGGGAATAATGGAACATAGGTCATTAAATCGGAACCGAAGACGGTTGCCTCGATCCTTACGAACGATTGAAGTAAAATATACCCTACGATAATTGCCAAGGCAACCATTGCAAAATGAAAGGAAAGTGGCTCGATTGATTCCGGACGAACCGTCATTTTTGCTGCAGGCTCTCTATTCTCAAATTCCACAATTCCCGCCTTTTTTAAGGAGGAAAATTCTTCAACATCTCTAATGATTTCTGTTTTCTTTTTGCGTATTCCCCAGTTAATGATGATAATTCCTATTATAACCCCTGATAGAATACCAACCGTTGCTAATCCGACAGCCAAGTCATAGGCTTCTGGATATCCCATTTCTTCAAATGTCCCCTGTAGTCCTGCGGCTGTGCCATGACCGCCTTCAAAAGATACTTCAATCAAGGCCCCGACAATGGGTGGCATATCAAAGAATGGTGTCAACACGAGCATTGCCAACAGGATACCGACTACATATTGACCCCAGCCAAGTGTCCAGCCAAAAGCAAGCTGTGGCCCACCAACCCGCCATATTTTTGAAAGATTTGGAAGGATGGTTCCTAAGAACAAGGTTGCAAATACAACATTGATCATCAATCCGGGCAGTTCACTCCATACTTCTGTCGCAGCTGGAAACATAAGCCCGTTTGACCAAAATGACTGGTCTCCTATGTAAGGTTCTACTATTCTTCCAAGAACTTGTGGACCAACAAGCAACGCAATAAATCCACCGATGACGGAGGAGGGTAAAAATAAATTCTGCAACCATTTCACACGAATTCTAATCCATTTCCCCAGTAAAAGAAATAATCCAAGGTATAAAAGGGCAAATCCAATCTCATTTGGGGTCATCTTACTACTTCCTTTCTAGAAATATAATTAATTTTTTCTTCCCTGTATTTTTCCTGTTCAAACTAAAGCAGTTGATAAATGATATGAATTATTTTAGAGACAGGAAACTTGTGACGGGGATACAAATGACTTTGCCAAGGGGACATGGGGACAGGAAACTTGTCCCGGAATACCCATGACTATGCGGGACAAGGAACCTGTCCCTGCGTCCCGCGTGCACCTGCTCCTGGCTTTCATTCATTGGCTCAGTCGTTTAACATAATGTTATATAAATAGAACCAGAAGGGGGGTGTAATCTTGAATGTTCATCAAAAGGAAACGATATACTATAATCAGCTATCCATGGATGGCTGGACTATTTATATTGCTGCAACGGAGAAAGGTCTTTGCTTCGTTGGATCACAAGAAGCGGGTTACGATGAAATGAAAAGTTGGTTTGAAAGACGCAGACCAAAGGCTTTTTTGATAGAGGACTTAAATAAAGTACTAATCTATAAGGAACAATTAGTAGAATACGTAAGGGGCAAACGGAAAATATTTGATTTGCCGATAGATTTAATTGGAACTGAATTTCAAACTGCTGTGTGGGATGAGCTTCAGAAGATTCCATTTGGTGAGACAACATCGTATTCCGACATCGCCGAACAAATTAACAGACCAACTTCTGTAAGAGCAGTGGGAACGGCAATCGGAGCAAATCCTGTATTGATTGTTGTACCGTGCCACCGTGTAATCAGTAAAAGTGGGAGGATAGCAGGTTATCGCGGAGGTATTCCTATGAAAGAGAGATTGCTGCAACTAGAAAAATAGAGCTTTCAACAGGACTTGTTGGAAGCTCATTTGTCCACTTTTTTTACTGGTCAGTACAGGACAAGTCCCCTTTTGCCATACAATATTGTAATTGGCATCTGAATCTTTCATTATGCTTATCCCTTTAGGGAAAGAGCCTGGGACATAACTAAAGTGTTTAACTCAAAGCCGAACATTTCGCCATAATAGCGAAGGAAATACACGGAGACTCCTGCGGGATGAAAAGCCTAGGTGAGACTACGTAGAGCGATAGCTCGGAGTAGGCTCAGCAGCGCCCGCGGAAAGCGTAGTGTATTTCCGTAGCGGTATATATGCACCAACTATGTTCGGATTTTACTTTGGTTAAAACACTTTTGTCCCAGTCTCTTTGTTGTTCAAAGAAAACCTATTTACCATCTTTACTCTGCTTCGGCTTAGTATCACCTTCCTTTTGTGGTTCAATATCCTGTGCGGGGTCTTTTTCCTTAACTTTTTGTTCAAGTGAATCTTCATTATGGTTATGTTTATTGTTATCAGTTGTCATACTTTCACCTCCGAACTATTAATTATTACTTATATAATGTTAATAACCTAATTTAATAGAACACAAACATAGGTAGATTCATATGTTTTAACCATATAAACAATGTGTTGTCAAAACAGGTTTTCTTTTTTGATAGAAGGTAAATACATACTATTGAGGTGATTAATATGTATGCCCTTCATAAATGTAAAACAATCAATAACCATGGACTAATTAATCTCCCAAAAAAGTGGAGAATGGAACTTGGATTTGATTGTGGAGAATTGGTTGAAATCCGTTTGGAGAAAAAGGAAATATGGATATGTCACTTTAAAAATGAAACAACAGAGAATCAACGGTATATTTCGCCTCATGGAACTGTTACAATTCCAGCAGAGTTCAGGAGAATATTAAATATTAGCACGGAAACGGAATTGTGCTTGTTTGTAGAACCAGAAGTGAATGCTTTCGTATTAAAGCCCATTTAAAAATAATCATCATAAACACGAATAAAACCTCTCACTTTTTGATTGTGAGAGGTTTTTAATCATCCTTAACTATTTCCTTCAGCAGGTATGGGTTGCTTCTGAAATATTTTAGCTAAATGTACGAGGTTGTGACTTGCCATTTGAACATTTGATTGTGTAAATTCATTTTTGTATCCTTCTGCTTCTATATAGGAAGGTCCTGGGCCAGCATCTCCGACCCAATATGCAATCGGATTTGGCGGGATAGCGAATCCGAGTTGCGCTAGTCCAAAGATAAGATCGCCAGCTGCATTTTTCGCACCATCTTCATTTCCGGTAACAACAGCACCAGCAACTTTATTATAAAAAATCGGTTGACCTTTTTCATTTGTCTCACTGCTTGAACCATTCAAACGTTCCAATACTTTTTTGGATACACTGCTTTTTTCACCGAGCCATACAGGAGAAGCAAGTATTAATATATCTGCTTGCTTCACTTTTTCCAGTATTTTCGGCCACTCATCACCGTTACCCATATCATCGGCAATTCCATATGCTACATGGTAATCCGCGATGCGAATGGTCTCCGACTTCACCTGTTTATTATCGAAAACATTGGTGAAATCTTTTAGCAGTGCATCTGTGTTTGATTGTTCATCTGATTTTTTCAGGGAGCAATTTAAGACTAAAGCTTTTAGATTTTCCAAGAATAACACTCCTTTTCATGGTATGTAGTGCCTCTTCCCGGAAATTCATTTAAGTATGCAAAAAAAAATTTAATAGCCCTCGATTAATTATTATCGAGAGCTAATTATCCAGTTTCGTTTGTGTATATTTTAAATAGGATACTACGTATAAGTACGCCAATCGCTAAACCAATTGGTAAAAAAAGTATCGGTAGCCACATCGGTCCGATTAAATTTCCAAAAATGGTGAAGCCAGGTGAGAAAATTAACCCTAAGGTGACAAAATAGGCAGAAAAGACGAGTGGCAAATAAGCAAAAGGCTTATCTCCACCACCCGCATCTTTATAAGCATCCCAAATCGCAAAAAAATATAAACATGGATAAAACATTAACCATAAATAATTCGTTTGTGCGATTGCTTCTTCAATCTTTAAATTAAAACTTAAAACAATAATCGTATTGAAATTTCCCATCACATTAATTAATATTTCCAATCCAATAAACAGAAAGCCTTTTACATAATTACGATGTAATAACTGAGCGAATCCCGGCAGAGCAATGCTCCATAGTATTGCTTCTAATCTTTTGCTTTTTAGATTTACTTTTGTCTCCATTGGCGTACCTAGTTCGCTAGTTCTTTTCGATCAGCTGCCATTGGCGGTTGCTCCATCCACCCATTGTTAATCATAATGTTTGCACCATCTTCTGCGTATTGGGCTATTTCAGCGATTAGACGTGTATAGTGAGCACCCAAATCTCGCCGGGGACTTACAGACATGGAAACACCATACTGCCCTATTCCATATCCGATTAGCATTGAAACCAAGAACAACATAAGCTTATCGGAAAAGGGAGGGGTGGTAGAATCAGTTACTTCTGATGTCAGTAAATAAGCTCCATCAGATAAATAGTCATCATTTAGTATCGATTCGAAAATTTCAACATGTTTACCAGATATATCTCTTCCCCGTTCGAAGAAGCGTCTCACTTCTTTTGATTGTGCTACTTGACTAAATCCGGTAATAACAGCTTGTCCTAACGCATTCTGTTTTGCATTAAGCACGAGATTAGCAATCTCAACGCCTAGTAGCGGTCTACGTTCTGCAAACCATCCAGCCAAAAAGCTTTGTTTCTTTACGAAGTCAATCTGTTTCTGTTTTGGAATTAGTGGACCACGCAAATAGACACCTTTTTCTTTAGCTAACTCCTTTGATAGTTTGTGTAGTTCTTGAGTCCCGATTAAATTGGTAGAAAAATAGTCGATTACATCTGTTCGTGCTGCGGCTGTGAGCGATGCTGAATACATATTAAGAGATATATTAGTGATATTCAAAATGTATTCAAGATAAAGTTTATCAGAAAATAATTTAGGTGCACCATCAATGACATCATGTTCGGTAAACCCTTGTGGAATGACATATCCTTCCTGTTTAAAAAACGTTGTTTCTTTTTCTATGTTCTGCTTCGTTATGGTTAATGCCTTTTCTAAGATCCCTTTAATTTGCTCATCTTTTACATGACGTAAAAAGTGTCTTAACCCACATAAGCCCATGGTGTTACTTTGATAGGAAATCCAAAGCGCGGAGACTTCTGCTGCAGTTAACTCAATAGAGTTTTGACTTTTCATAGCTGCATAATCCTTTCGTTTTATTATTATTTACTGATTGGTACTTAGGATGCTAATTAACGATGTGATTATTCCTTTTTTATTTAATTTGTACCTGGACTAAGCTGGGAATACATCTTCATCCTACAACTCCTTTGCATAAAATTTACCTACTATGGGAAAGAAAAGGGGAGAATCTATTTTATGTAATTGAGGGGATTAAATGGCAAGATCTCTTTTTAATCGAATGAAGAAGAAAAAGCAAAGTAACAGTAATCAATCAGCACAGCAAACTGTATTCCAACCGAAAATAACCAAAAACCTGGATGATAATCTTAAAAACCTAAAGCAAGTGCTTGGAAACCCGGACGATTTAGTCGTTCGTGAACTAATACTAGGTGGCATAGAAACAAGGGCGGCAATTGTATACATTAGTGGAATAACAGATGGAAATCTAATTAACAATAATATTTTAAAGACGATTCAACTTAATCTGAAACAGTTTGAATCCAATGTACTGGATAAAGTTTATCAAGAAGTGATTGCAGTAACAGATATAAAAAAAACAAATACACTTAATGAGGTTTCTGTTGGTATTTTAAATGGGAGTACAGCATTCTATTTAGATGGAATAGACACTGCCTTAATCATGGGGACTGCAGGTGGTGAGGCTCGTTCGATTGAAGAACCACAATCGGAAACGTTAATTCGCGGTCCAAGGGATGGATTCGTAGAAAATATTCAAACAAATGTCTCCTTAATTCGCCGTGATATTAAAGACCCCAATTTGCGATTTCAGACACATGAAGTAGGGAAACGTTCCAAACAAAAAGTAATGATCAGCTATATTGAGGGAATTACGAATCCGGAGATCGTTAATGAAATCAATCGTAGACTGGAAACCATTGATATTGATTATCTTTCTGATTCGGCATATGTCGAACAATGGATTGAAGATAGTTTTTTGTCTCCTTTTCCACAATTATTGGATACGGAGCGGCCAGATAAAGTATCTGCTAGTTTAGTACAGGGAAAGGTAGCGATTTTGGTTGATGGAAGTCCATTTGCTCTAGTTGCCCCAATGAATATTGGAGATGCGATGCTTTCCGTGGAAGATTATAACCAACGTTGGATTGCAGCAAGTTTTCTGAGAATATTACGTTATCTATCCGCTTTTCTTGCTGTATTTTTACCTGCCATTTATATTGCTCTTGTTTCCTTTCATCCGGGTATGGTTCCTAGTACACTTACCTATTCGATTGCAGCATCGAGAGAGGGGGTGCCCTTTCCAGCAGCAATTGAAGCAATTATAATGGCAATAACATTTGAAATCTTGCATGAGGCAGGGGTTCGGTTACCAAAGGTCATTGGACAAACAATTGGTATTGTAGGCGGGCTAGTCATCGGGGAAGCAGCAGTTAGTGCAGGTGTTGTTAGTCCTATCATGGTTATTGTTACAGCACTAACAGCGATTGCATCCTTTAGTGTTCCATCCTACAGTGTAACGATTACTTTTCGGGGTTTACGTTTTGCCTTTATGATCGCTGCTTCGATATTTGGCTTATATGGAATTATCCTAATTTATATTGCGCTAAACATCCATCTTGTAAATTTGAAAAGTATTGGTGTACCTTACTCAGCCCCTTTTGCGCCGTTCTTTATTAATGACTGGAAGGATCTCGTCCTCCGTGCTCCGATTACAAAGTTAACGAAGCGACCAACTTATCTAAAAACGATGGATAACCAGTCAAAGGATCCGAAGCCTGCAAAAAGGAAGGAATAGCACACATGAATAATTTCAAATATGGTGATGAAAAAATTAGAACACGAGATATCATGATTGCTGTTCCTTCGATGACAATCGCAATTGGAATACTCGTATTCCCAAGAAGACTTGCTGAATTAACAATCTCATCAGATGGGTGGGTTTCCATTCTTTTGGCTGGGATCATAGCGGTTATATTTGTATGGGCAATAGTAAAATTAGCTGCAAATTTTCCAGGTCAATCCTTCCTATCCTATGCTTCATCATTGGTCACAAAACCAGTGGCTGTCATTTTAACATTTTTGTTCGTTATCCAAGGGATCTTCGTTGCTGCTTTTGAAGTACGTGCGATAACAAATATTGCACATCAGTATTTGTTTGAACGTACACCAAATGAGTTGATAGCTCTATCCTTTTTGCTTGTTATCGTATATGCGGTTTCTGGTTCTCGTGCTGGAATATTCCGTCTCAATGCCTTGTTTTTGCCAATTATTTTTTTTACTACGGCAATCCTAGTCTTTTTTTCAATCGGTTATATGGAAGTGAAAAATGTACTACCTGTATTTAAAACGGATATACAGGGATATATGCAAGGTTCAATGCTAAGTATCTTTTCTTATACGGGAATCGGTATCATGTTTTTTTATATTTCGTTGGTAAGGGAGCCTGAAAAAGCACCCAGTATGGCAGCTTTAGGAATGTCATGGGCGGTGATTTTATATATTATTGTTTATTTAACGTGTATTGCTGTATTTGGTGAGATAACAACAGCTAATATTCGCTTTCCTTTTATCGAATTATCCAAATCAATCGAAATTCCAGGTGGTTTTTTTGAACGGTTAGAATCTGTGTTCTTTGTTATCTGGATAATGGCGATCTTTACTACAACGACAATGGCATTTGACGTTGCCGTGCTGGCATTAAACTCAATCTTTCCGAACATCAATAAACTAAAAATCATATTTGTATTGTCCCCTATTATTTACTTGATAGGGGGGCTTCCACAAAATTTTATAGAAATAGGCAAATTTGGAGACTTTATCGGATATTTTGGATGGGGATTATCAGGAATGGTCATGATTTTGTTATGGGTAATGTATATAGTTAAAGGAGCGAAACAAAGTGGGAAATAGAAAATTTTTCTTAGTTCTTACATATACGTTGCTCTTAGTAATGCTTGCAGGTTGTTGGGATGAGAAAGAACTGGAAGATAGAGCATTCATTGCTGGTATTTCCATTGACTTGGCAGACGAGCAAGGCGAAAAGACGCGTTTTGAAATGACAAATCAACTCGTCGTCCCCTCTGGTTTACCTACGGCAGGAGGAGGAGGAAGTGGGAAGGCATTCCGAAACTTAACTCAAACAGGGGAAAGCCTTAATGAAATTAATAATGCAATTTCTAGACAGGCCAATCGTAAGACAAATATAGAGCATCTGGATTTAGTGCTCATATCTAAAGATCTTGCTAAAGAAGAAAGGTTATTTGCAGATATTATGGACGTGTTTATTCGTCAGGCGAATATGCGCAGGGGAATTTTAATGGCTGTTGTGGACGGAAAAGCGAAAGATCTCCTTGCAGTCGAAACGGAGCATGAAAAAATTCCAGCACAATATATCGGTGAGCTTTTAGAAACCCCACAAGTTACAGAAACAACAGAGCCAGTTCGGGTTGGTGATATACAGGAACATCTATTGACGAATAGAAGTTATATTCTCCCAGAAATAAAGCTTTATTCGGATAATAGTATCAACTATGAGACTCTTGCAGTCTTTCAGGGGCATACTGGTCAAATGATGGGTTCCCTCATAGGTGAGGAGGCAAAAGGACTGAACCTTATTATTGGAGAGAATCAGCGAGGAAGCGTCACTGCTGATGTAGAAGGGGATCAGGCGACATTCCTTGTTAAGGAAGGCAGCAGTAAAATAAAGCTGAAGAATAAAAATAAACAAAATCTGGAATTTCAAGTAGATATTGAAATAACCGCTTCAATTGCAGAGTATTTTGGTTCGATTGATTTTTACAAAAAAGAAAAATTAAAGAAGTTTGAAAAAGCATTAGAAGATAGAATCAAAAAATTAGCAGAGGATAGTGCGAAAAAGGTAAAAGATGATTTACAAATTGATGTGCTTACTTTCGATGAGTATCTTCGAATGCATCATTATGATTTATGGAAAGAGGTTGAAGGGGAATGGGATTATGGTGAAAATTACTTTGCAAAAAGTAATATAAAAATCAATGTTACTTCTAAAATTGAAGAACCAGGTAATTCCATTCGGATTAAGAAAGGTGGAGGATGGCAATAAATGTGGAATATGATAATGGAAAGATTACCAACCATGCTGGGTTTTGTATGCACGTTCTTGGCATTTTTTGTACCATACGTAACGTATAAGATAAATCAGAAGTTGCATAAAGATGGAGATCCTCCATGGAAAAAGGAGGATATGAATGAAACGAAAAAGCAACCCTCTTCAGATGGGTAGTGCGGTTACGATAACCTTTTAATATTCCAAAAAATGGTATCTACTCCTTTGGAAAAGTGGGTCATAGCTGGTTGGTACTCATTAACACCAAGTTGGAGTTCTGAAATAAGTTTGTTCTTTTTTATTTCGGATGTTGCTTGCTGTAAAGACCACTGCTTATGATGGATATCTGCCATATAAATAGTTGAATTTTTGCCCAAGCTGTATAAGCGGTATCTTTCAGTGAGCCAATAATCCAATGATTCTTTTTCGGCATAATAGACACCAGGAAATGGTGTAAATGACCCCTCGCTATTTATATGCGTATTCTTTTTTCGAATACTATTAAAATGAAAAAATTGCTCTTTTTGTTCAATGGAAATAATTGAAGGTTGATAGGGCAAATGATACCATCTCTTCGCTATCCTATTGGAGGCCCAATTGTTCACGTCAATAGAAAGAAAGTAAATTCCCGGTATCCCATTGTATGTGACATAAGTTCTAATATTGATCTCTGGAAATCCAGAGGTTAAAGAAAACGTAGGGATTTCTCGTAGATATATACTTTCCAGGTCAAATACAATCATACCTATCCATGCTTGTCCATTATATGTATCAATCTTTAAAGAATCAGGAATCAAGGACCTTAAACGATTTGGTGGAATAGGCCAATGAATAAAAGCGACGTTTCGCCAACCTTGACGCATAATCCATCGATTGATTGGTAGTGGAAACGGACGATGATGTAATTCTTTAAATGGTTCTATAGTAAACCCCTCTTTTAGATTCGGAATTAATTTATAATCTGCTTTGATATATATATATGTTCGAAAGCTTAAAACATGTTTATCATTCTTAGGAGAACAATAAGGTTAATCAATTTGTTGGTAAGGTAGTGAAGATGATGTTCCTAATTTCTATTATTATTTTAGGATTGCTTTCTATCCTATTTTTTATATTCTTTTTCTTTCTGTTTGGCTGGCGTTGGTTGATGAAACGGATGGTAAAACAGATGGGGGAAATTATTTTCACGGATAGTTATCAGGAAAACTTGATGGAAATGATTCCTGGGTTTAAACATATGGGAATCCAGAATTCACTGGAGAATAATTTACGGGCTGAAACCGGTGATGTTCTTCATCGTCCGCTAGGGTCATCAAAGAAATGGCCTCATTTTGACAATATGACGTTTATCCCTGCTCAATTGTCCCCCTTTCCAGTTGATGGTGAGGAAGAGGTTGATGTGAAAGTGACGATTGGTCCAAGAGCCAATAAACCGCTTCAGATTGAAATTCCATTAATAATTAGTGGAATGGCCTATGGCATTGCCTTAAGTGAAGAGGTCAGACTCGCGTTGGTGGGAGCTGCGAATCAAGCCGGAACAGCTATCAATTCTGGTGAAGGTGGCGTGATGTCAGAGGAAATAAAAGCAGCAGAAAAATATATATTACAATTTTCCAAAACAGATTGGTCAAAAGATGAAAAGCTTATTAAACAAGCGGATATGATAGAGATTAAGTTTGGTCAAGGAGCACTAGCTGGAATGGGTGGAAAAATATCTCCTGAAAACTTAACGGGACGTGCTAGGGAAGTAATGGGACTACAAGAAAATGAAGATGCAGTTATTTATGAACATTTTTTTGAAAATCAAACAATTAATGACTTAAGAGGATTGGTAAAAGAACTACGCCAATTAACAGGTGGTGTTCCGATTGGAGCAAAGATAGCTGCAGGAGGTAAGCTGGAAGAAGATATAGACCAGTTAATCGATATGGGAGTTGATTTTATTTCTGTTGACGGGGGACAGGCAGCGACCCACGGTGCACCACCTATTTTAGCGGATGATTTTGGAATACCGACCTTACATGCAGTTGTTCGAGCGGTTAATCATTTGGAAAAGCGAAAGATGAAAGGGAAAATTAGTTTAATTGTCTCTGGTGGCCTCTTTACCCCTGGTGAATTTTTGAAGATTTTAGCACTTGGAGCGGATGCGGTTTATTTAGGCACGGTTATGTTATTTTCAGTAGCACATAGCCAGACATTTAAAGCACTTCCATTCGAGCCACCAACACAGGTTGTATGGAATGAGGGCAAATTTAAGAACCAATTCAAAAAAGATGAAGGCGTAAAAACAGCCGCGAAATTTCTGACTGCTTGTATTGAAGAAATCAGAATGGGACTACGGGCAATGGGGAAAAAATCTTTAAAAGAACTAACCAAAAAAGACCTTGTATCCTACGATCAACTTACAGCTACGATGGCAGACATACCATTTACATTTGAACCTTGGCAAAGTAAGAAGAAAAAGGGTCAAGAAGAACCACAAAAAGATCCAGGGAATGCATAGTATTGGAAGTCTTTCTCCTCCATGTTAGACTAAATTGTAATAGGTGTTATGGGGAGTGATACATATGAATGTAGAAACATACTTAAAAATGGATGCAACAGAAATGGCTAATTTGATAAAAGAGAAAGAAATTACCGCAAAAGAATTGATGGAAACCGCCTTTAAGCAACTGGAGAAGGTAAACCCATCTTTAAATGTTGTTACACACACAAGAAGGGAAAAGGCATTAGAAGAAGCGGAGCGCATATCGATCGATGCTGCACCGTTTAATGGGGTCCCGATGTTGTTGAAAAATATTTCTCAAAGTTTGGAAGGAGAACCGATCACATCAGGTTCTAAACTACTTCAAGGCAACCACGCAAAATATGATTCTTATTTTGTAAAGAAGTTTCGTGATGCGGGATTCCATTTTATGGGGCATACCAATGCACCAGAATTTGGCTTGAAAAATATTACAGAACCAGAAATGTATGGGCCCACGAGAAATCCATGGAATACCGAATATTCACCAGGAGGGTCCAGTGGTGGAGCAGCTGCCGCAATTGCTTCTGGAATTGTCCCGATGGCTGGTGCTAGTGATGGTGGCGGTTCCATACGAATTCCAGCTTCATTCACGGGTTTATTCGGTTTAAAACCGACAAGGGGGCGTACACCGGTCGGACCTGGATATGGAAGGCAATGGCAGGGGGCTTCGATTAATTTCGCTTTAAGCAGAAGTGTACGCGATAGTGCCGCAATGCTTGATATCCTTCAAGTCGTACAACCGGAAGCAGCTTTTCAGACACCATTATTTCCTCGTAGTTATACGGATGCCATGATCGAAGACATTCAAAGACCATTAAGTATCGGCTTTTCGAAGATGTCTCCAGTTGGTACACCAGTTTCTGAGGATGCAAAGATTGCCGTAGAAAAGACGGTGAGATGGCTGGAGGCTCAGGGGCATGTTATAGAAGAAGTAGACAATCATGTGGATGGTAGCCAGTTAATGAAAGATTATTATCTTATGAACAGTGGAGAAATGAATGCAACAATTATTGGGCTGGAACGAGCGCTAGGGAGAAAAATTACTGCAGATGACATAGAGATTGAATCATGGATATTGCATCAAGCAGGAAAATCAGTTTCAGCTGCAGCATACGCAGACAGCCTAGCATCATGGGATACCGCTGCAGAAAAAATGGCGAATTTTCATCGGATATATGATTTTTATATTACACCAGCTACTGCATATACAGCACCCAAAGTTGGTGAGCTAACACATGAGAAGCAGGAACAAGAAAAATTACGATCGAAAATGAAAGAAATGAAAACGGTAGCGGAACAACAAGCATTGATATATGACATGTTTTTACCAAGTTTAACCTATACACCGTTTAGCCAGCTTGCTAACCTTACTGGTCAACCTGCAATGTCCGTTCCAGTGCATCTGTCGGAAGAGGGACTGCCGTTAGGTGTACAAGTGATCGCACAAAAAGGGGAGGAGCACCGTCTGTTACAATTAGCAAATAAAATAGAACAATCGGGTTTATGGGTCGGTATGAGAGGGAATCCGTTTTTCAAATAACTATTTAAATTTCCGTTACCTTCTATCTATAATTATACGTTAAAATGTTATTTTCTGAATGTCTCCTTTTACATAAATAATCCTTCTAGGTGCAATCTTAGGAAAAATTTCATTATTATTGCTTTTTTAGAAGCGGTTTAAATTTGTTGAAAAGGCATGTATAATGAAAAACGCGTCTAATTCGCCTGTATTTTTCAGAATATTAACGATTTAAGTATAAGGAAGGAGCAACATTTATGTCAAAGGGAAGAAAGGGTTTGTTTCAACGCTCACTCGATGGAGTAGAGTTAGTTGGTAATAAGTTGCCTCACCCGGTTACATTATTCGCAATCTTAGCTTTACTTGTACTCTTGCTTTCAGCTGCATTGCAGCCGTTAGGGATTAGTGTAGAGCACCCTGGTGAAGAAGGAACGATGGTTGAAATAAATAATCTGCTGAGTGCAGAAGGGATTCAATATATATTTGGAAGTATGACCGATAACTTTATCGGTTTCGCACCACTTGGAGTAGTGCTCGTAACGATGCTTGGTATTGGTGTAGCGGAGCGTACTGGTCTCATTAGTGCATTACTTCGTGGCTTTGTATTATCCGTACCAAATCGTTTTATTACATTAGGACTTGTCTTTGCTGGGATTATGTCTAGTGTGGCATCTGATGCAGGATATGTTGTATTGCCACCACTTGGGGCATTACTATTTGCAGCTCTTGGCCGTCATCCATTGGCCGGTCTGGCAGCCGCATTTGCCGGTGTTTCAGCAGGATTTAGTGCAAATTTACTCCTGTCTGGAACCGATGCAATGCTCGGGGAACTAACAATTGCAGCAGCTTCAATTATTGACCCAGCATATGCAGAGACAATGAATATTGCAATGAACTGGTTCTTTATTGCGGCATCTGTATTTGTGCTTACTTTTATCGGTACATGGGTTACCGAACGTGTTGTTGAACCACGACTCGGCACGTATAAAGGAGATCAAAAAGAAAGCTTGGAAGGCATTCAGCCAATCGAGAAAAAAGGTCTTATTTGGTCAGGAGTTGCAACGGCTGTGGCGTTAATTTTAACAGCGTTGTTGATTGTTCCTGAAGGTGCACCTTTACGTGGTACGGAGGGAGACACAATGACCCAGATCGTTCAGTCTCCTTTCATGAGCTCATTAGTTCCAATTATTGCAATCTTATTCTTTGTGCCAGGACTTGTTTATGGAATTGTTACAAAAGTTATCCGAAATGATAAAGATGTTGCTGGCCAAATGACGGATACGATGGCATCCATGGGAATGTTCATTGTTCTTGCCTTTACTGCCGGTCAATTTGTAGCTTTTTTCAATGAATCCAATATGGGATTGGTTCTAGGCGTTTATGGTGCTGAGTTCTTGGATAGTGTTAATCTAACAGGAATACCACTTATTTTGACGTTTATTTTAATTACTGCATTTATTAACTTGTTTATTGGAAGTGCATCCGCGAAATGGGCGATGATGGCTCCAATATTTGTTCCAATAATGATGCAATTGGGCTATTCACCAGAACTGACGCAAATGGCTTATCGTGTGGCAGATTCAACAACAAATATCATTTCTCCATTAATGACATACTTTGCAATTATAATCGCCTTTGCACAAAAGTATGATAAGAAAATGGGAATTGGTACATTGATTTCTGTTATGCTTCCGTATTCCATTTACTTCCTGGTAGGATGGTCAATCATGCTTGTTATTTGGATGCTAGTCGGAATCCCACTCGGACCGGGTGGACCACTTTTATACCAACCTTAATAAATAACAATGGTAGCATCACTCAATTTAGGAGTGATGCTATTTTTCTATTATTCTACAAAATTCGGGGAGTGACAGGCACTCATTTCGGGAAAGGGATTGGTAAGAGAGGTGGATTGTATGACTGCAGAGGTGGCGATTATGAATAAGCTGGGTATGGCATTAGCTGCTGACAGTGCAATTACAAGCGGCAGAGACGGTGTACAAAAGGTATATAATTCGGCAAATAAGCTTTTTTCCTTGTCCAGTGAACACCCGGTTGGAATGATGGTCTATGGAGCAGCCTCTTTTATGGAGGTACCATGGGATGTGATTATTAAGTCTTACCGAGAATATCTTGGTGACCGCAAATTTGCTGATTTAACATATTACTTGGAAGATTTTCTTGATTTCCTGCGCCAAGACGAAAGGTTTAATAACCCAGAAATAGAAGAAATTATCGTTTACCGAACTTTTTCAAATATTTTGAAGCGTATCGCTAGAGAAGTGGAAGACGGTATTGAAAATAGCAACCAGAAAGTAACTAATGAAAAGGTGACGGAGTGGTTAACGGATTGTGTGAGTGAAAATCTGACTTTATATAAGAAGAAAAAGGAAGTGTTTCTAGATATTCAGTATAACTTGTTTAAGGAAAAATTTAGCTCGGTAGTCAAAGAGATAAAAGAAGAATTAATTTCTTTTGAGCTGCCTGAGAAACTTAAAGATAATCTTTTAGAACTCGCTTTTGAAGCAACGAGAAAAGATTATTTTAGTATGGGCAGTACAGGTATCGTTATTGCTGGCTATGGAGAGAAGGAAATCTTCCCTCACCTACTGAATTATCGCTTGGAAGGATTTGTGTTTGGAGAATTAAAATATAAGCAACTAAAGGAAAAGAAAATTAGCTATACGAGTGATCGAAAGGAAGGGACTGCTGTAATAACGGCTTTTGCACAGCGAGAAATGGTGGATTCCTTCATTGGCGGAATAGAACCCAATATGGAAGATGCAATCTTTGGTGTCATTAATAAAGTATTGACAGGATACCAAGAACAAATTCAAAAACACCTGAGTATTACATTTACTGAGGAACAGGTTAAAGAAATTGAAAACATGGGTAATGACTTATATAAATCCGTTGAGGATGCAGTGGAAGAGTATCAGGAGAAAAATTATATCAATCCGCTACTCGGAATTGTACGTTCCTTGCCAAAAGAAGATTTAGCTGAAATGGCAGAGGCGCTTGTTAATCTGACTTCTTTCAAGCGAAGGGTTTCTAGAACTACCGAATCAGTAGGACCTCCAATTGATGTTGCTGTTATAACCAAAGGTGACGGATTTGTTTGGATGAAGCGGAAGAACTACGTTGACTCGGTGATAAATGACCGATTCTAAAATTCAGGAAGGGGTGGAGGGAATGACACTTAAAGAAGATAAACCGAAGAAGGAATTCTTTAACCTACCAAAAGACGCTAAACTGGAGTTCGATCTGGAAGATGAAGAAAAAGCGGAAAAAGACCAAGCTGTAGAAAAAGTATTTGAGAAGATGAACGAAAAATACAGCAAATAGTACTACGCTATTTTCGTAATGTTTGTTAATTTAATTATCTTAGTGTTGAGGTAAAATGCGAAGTAACTGCTTTCCCGCCGTCCGTGTTCGCTCTGGGCGGATGCGCATCCTTAGGGCACGGCCTCAGCCCAGAAGAGAAAACCGCTCTTCGGGTCTTCGGACACGTGCTTTTCCCGCAGGAGTCACCGCCCGCCGCTCACTCGGACTAGTGAAGTTGTATGATGTTATTTTATCTTTTAGCAAGTGTAGTCATTGTCAGCAACCTTCCAGCTATGGGAAATACAAGTAGACTTCTGCGGGAGGAAAGGCTCACCAGCCGCCCGCGAAAAGCGAAGTGTATTTCCCATAGCGGCCGCCGAAGCTTCTGCATACTCATACTGTTAGAAACAACTAGCAGTTACTTCGGAGTTTATGTATTTTATGAAATAACAACAAGTCTTTTAGGTAGGACGAGTAACTGCAGTCCCAATCTTTTAGAAAATAGCCTAGTAATATTACAAAAATATTAAAAGATGATATTCATGTTTAGGAAAATGATAAGGTGGAAAACACGTACTGTAAGCGAAGATGAATACTAAATTGAAAGGAGCTGTTTTAAATGGCTAAAGACAATAACGGTAAGATGTCTCGCGAAGAAGCAGGAAAAAAAGGTGGTAATCAAACTGCCAGAAACCATGATCAAGAATTTTTCGAGGAAATCGGTCAAAAAGGTGGAGAAACAACTTCGAAAAACCATGACCAGGATTTCTATGAAGAAATTGGTCGTAGAGGCGGTAAAGAAAGCACCGGCAGACAAAACAAAAATAATTCATAAGTAAATTACAAATGAATTAACCTGAGAACATGTTTGAATAGAAACAAATCGTGGAATTGTTAAAATGTAAGTGCTAAATACTAAACTAATTCGAAAAGGAGATGTTAAGTATGGCAAAAAACAATAATAACAACAAAATGTCTCGTGAACAAGCAGGTCAAAAAGGCGGAAATCAAACAGCACGAAATCACGATCAGGAATTCTATGAAGAAATCGGTCAAAAAGGTGGAAATCAAACAGCACGAAATCATGACCAGGAATTCTATGAAGAAATCGGTCAAAAAGGTGGAAATCAAACAGCACGAAATCACGATCAGGAATTCTATGAAGAAATCGGTCAAAAAGGTGGAGAAACTACTTCCAATAAATATGACCAGGAATTCTATGAAGAAATCGGCCAAAAAGGCGGGGAAGCCACTTCCAAGAATCATGATAAAGATTTCTATCGTGAAATTGGCGAAAAAGGCGGAAACCAACGGAACAACAATAACTCTTAATAAGAGTTTAATAATAGATTGAGAGTAAGAGAGGGAGATATAAATCTTCCTCTCTTATTTTTGGTAACTAAGGCATTCGCCCAAAAGACTTAGCGCATGCCAAGTTTTCTAATCTGCATCATATCTACTTTATAAACAAAATAGTTCGTATAAAGAAGATAATATATGTTTATAATAGTTTTAAATTATCAATTAATTACCTTTAACTTAACATTGTTTTCTTGTATAGTTATAGTAGAGCGTTTTATGGGAAAGGGGCAATTAGATTGATCCACGGTACAAGCGTATATAACGAAAAGATAGAAAGAGTATTGAATAATATTAATAAAGTAATGATAGGTAAAGAGGACGTGGCGACACTCAGTTTAGTCGCTTTATTGGCGGAAGGTCATGTGCTGTTGGAGGACGTCCCTGGTGTGGGTAAAACGATGCTCGTCCGCACACTGGCTAAATCGCTTGATTGTGATTTTAAGAGAATCCAGTTTACTCCTGATTTACTGCCCTCTGATGTGACTGGTGTCTCTATATATAATCCAAAAGAACTGGAATTTGAATTCCGTGGCGGACCGATATTTGGAAATATAATACTAGCAGACGAAATTAATCGAACTTCTCCAAAGACACAATCATCACTCCTTGAAGCGATGGAAGAGAAAAATGTCACCGTAGATGGGGATACAAAACCTCTCGATAAACCATTCTTTGTTATGGCAACACAAAATCCGATTGAATATGAAGGAACGTACCCACTCCCGGAAGCACAGCTTGATCGTTTTATTCTGAAACTAAAAATGGGATACCCATCTTTTGGGGATGAACTAGAGATGCTTGAAAGAACCTTAGGAAATCATCCAATCGAGACGATAAGCGCGGTTATGAGTAGAAATGAATTGGTTGAAATACAAGAAGAAGTTAAAGAAGTGTATATTGATAGAAATGTTCAGCAATACATTGTTAATCTTGTTACACGAACAAGGGAAAACAGTGCCATTTATCTTGGAGTCAGTCCAAGAGGATCGATTGCTTTAATGAAAGCATCAAAGGCATACGCCTACATATATGGTAGGGATTATGTCCTGCCTGATGACGTAAAAACTTTGGCTCCATACGTTCTTTCCCATCGAATCATATTAACTTCTGAAGCAAGATATGAAGGAATAACAAATGAGGATACGATTGCAACGATCGTAAAATCAACACATATTCCGATTCGGAAGGAATTTAGTTGATGAATGGTTCGTTAAGAATGATTGGTAATGTTATGTTTGCTATTTTCCTTATTATCGTTTTATTCTCCTATGCAATGTTCCAAGGCGGTTTTGTTAGTTGGTTCTTGTTTTTTAGCTTTCTCCCAATCTTTCTTTACCTTATAGGATTCCTTATTTATCCGATTAAGCAATGGAAGGTTTCAAGGGAATTCTCTCATCCTATCATCGAAGCGGGTGATGGGGTCACCGCAACGATTAAGATTGAAAGGTCTTTTCCATTTCCTATATACTATTGCATTATTGAAGAAGTAATTCCACAATCACTAATGAAAATAGACAGTCGTAAAGATAAATACCATTATATGAATCAGCCCTATCAATTAAATGTGGAAAGAAGGATTAAAAAAGTTACTTTTCCCATTTTGAAGCGGGTTTTTCAATTCTCATATTCTATTCAACAAGTGCCTAGAGGAGAGCATCATCTACGTTACATTCGGGTTAGAACGAGCGATATATTTGGCTTTGTAAAAAAAGAGCATGTATTTGAAGTATCGGATGATATCATTGCTTACCCTAACAAACACTCTCTTCAAGTAACAGAGAGGTTTAGTAGTTATGAACAAGGTTCTGTTTCTTCCCAATCTCATAGCCTGACAAATACGAATGTTGCTGTAGGGATACGTGAATATGCTCCAGGTGATCGTTTTTCATGGATTGATTGGAAACAAACAGCAAGAAAGAATACGGTGATGACGAAAGAATTTGAGCAGGAAAAAAGCACAGATATACTGGTTGTCCATGATAACTGCTACTTTGAAGGAATGAGTCCCTTGGCATATGAAGCCACGGTTGAAGTCTGTCTTTCGCTTATGAGCGTTTTCCAGAAAAGGGATACGCAGGTGGGCTTCTTATCCATAGGCGAAGAAAGCGTATATTTTCCGCCAGAACAGGGTAATTCATATAGTCCAATTAACCAGAAATTGACGCGTATACAACCTACTGGCGAACGACCTTTCTCTATTAGAATAAAAGAAGAAATAAAACGAATGGATCAAGGCAATTTTGTTATTTTTATAACTACTCATATCGATGATTTTTTAAAGCGATCGATCCAACAATTGAAACAACGGAATAAACGTGTAGCAGTAATATTTATAAAGTCAGAGACACTGATTTCAAATGGGGAACAACAACAGATACAGCAACTTCGTTATGCGAACATACCAGTACAGGTGCTGACAGAGAAACAATTAATGAAAAGTCCGATAGAGGTGGGTATAGGATGAATCAACAGAAAAGGAAGACGACGATCTTATATACCTCTATTTTGTATCTTGTTGGATTTTTCCTGTTTCTTGAATGGCTCTATCCATTGGAAGCTATTTCGGATACATCCAATATAATGATATTTGTTATATATACCTTTTTTTGCTTCTTTGTCTCCATCTTTCAGTTAAAGTGGTGGATTGGATTTATACTCAAGGGGTTTGCATTGGTTTTTATTTTAAATGGTCTCTATTTTGAGGGGGCTATTTTAAGTCCAGTATGGTTTGAACAAATACGTATGGAATTAACTTATAATTTACAGGCTTTATTTTCGCAACAATGGTATTATTTGACACCATTATTTCGCAGTTTCCTGTTCCTCTTGTTAATTTGGCTGATGAGCTACTTATTGCATTATTGGTTCGTTCAGATGAAACGAATTTTTCTGTTTGTACTACTTACGATTATTTATTTATCCATTCTTGATACGTTCACTGTTTATGACGCTTCCATTTCGATTGTAAGAACATTTGTTATCTCCTTTGTTGCGCTAGGAATAGCCAACCTTATGAGGGAAATGGATAGGGAATCGATTCATTCTTTATTGGTTAAGAATTCACCTGTATGGTTGATATCACTCCTTTCTATTGTATTTTTTTCAGCGATGATTGGTTTTGCAGCACCAAAGGCAGAACCCCAGTGGCCTGACCCTGTACCATTTATTCAAAGTACTGCTGGTAATGCCGGAGAAGGCGGGTCGGCTATTCAAAAGGTTGGCTATGGGGAAGATGATTCTAGGCTTGGAGGATCTTTTATACAGGATGATAACCCCGTCTTTCATGCTGTTGCATCTGAAAGTCATTATTGGCGGATCGAAACGAAGGATGTTTATACGGGGAAAGGTTGGATTCCTTCCTCGGAACCTAATTATGAAGCGCAGTCTGCTAGTTCTATCACGTTGGATATGTTTGCGGACGGCGTGGAGACGGAAGAACTTCATGCGTTTATCGAGTTTCAGGAAAATGAATCGCTTAATAAGCTCGTATATCCGTATGGTATTAATGAAGTAAAAGGTCTCGAAAGTGCTGAATTTTACCTTGACTCAAATATAGAGGCAATAGAAGCTCGGATAAATGGGGCAGTTGCTAATCTATCTGGATATCAACTGATCTATGATAATCCTTCTTTTGAGATAAATGCTCTCCGGAACAGTACGGATGAATACCCTACTGAAATCATGGAACAATATACGCAGGTTCCCGATACACTTCCTGAACGGGTTGGTGGACTTGCTGAGGAGATTACTGCTGGGCAGGAAACAACATATGATAAGGTCAAAGCGGTTGAAAGGTATTTTGCAAGTAATGATTTCGTGTATCAAACGACGGATGTCCCTGTGCCTTCGGAAAATGAAGATTACGTTGATCAGTTCCTTTTTGAATCACAAGCCGGTTACTGTGATAACTTCTCAACATCCATGGTTGTTATGCTTCGTACCCTTGATATACCTTCTAGATGGGTAAAAGGTTTCACAAGTGGAGAAGTGGTTGGTAGTGAAGAAAAGAATAATATATATGAAGTGACGAATGGAAATGCTCACTCATGGGTAGAGGTTTATTTTCCTGAATCAGGTTGGGTTTCATTTGAACCTACGCAAGGGTTTTCCAACTTATCCGATTTCCATGTTGATTCAGAGGAGAATAGTGAAGAAACGGAAGAAGATATCCTAGAAGCGCCAGAGATGGAGACACCACGACAGTCAGAGCCTGTATTGCCAGAAGAAGCAGAAATAGAGGCAGCTGAATCAGAATCGGATTCTTCAACGGTTTCAATTAAATGGTGGCATATCATGCTATTGCTTGCTGTTATTACTGTAATTGGCATAATAATCTATAAAACAAGGTATCGCTGGAAAACGAAGACACTTGCGGTAAAACTTCATAAAAATCAGGATGCAAAAACATTTCAGGACGCCTATCATTACCTGATGAAGGTACTTCAGCATCAAGGCTATACAAAGGAACCTGACCAAACATTAAGTGAATTTGCAAAAAAAATAGATAGTAGCTATTCTACAGATGAAATGGGACAGCTGACGAATTATTATGAACGAATGCTTTATAAAAATGAAACAAATCAATCGCAAATAAATGAACTGACTCAATTATGGCAAAATTTAATTAAACGAATAATGGGTTGACCAGTTGAAGCTTGGTTAGTAGAATAAGTACATGTAAAAATAGTCACGTATTGTTGTGTGACTTAATAGTCCTTTTACAAGGTCTTCGTGTACGACTTAAAGTGAATAGTAATGCCGTTCGTATATCCTCGACAATATGGGTCGAAAGTTTCTACCGGAGCACCGTAAATGCTCTGACTATGAAGGCAGAACCTTGTGTCATAACCTGGTATTCTGTCTTTTTGTAACTATCTATTTTTATGTAGAATACAAAAAGTAGTCCAGGTTTTTTTAGTAGAAAAAGATGCAGTTGGCGGACAGTAAAGTCGCGCCACAAGTCGAGAAACTCGCGCAATAAGACGAGAAAGTCGCGCAATAAGACGAGAAAGTCGCGCAATAAGACGAGAAAGTCGCGCAATAAGGCGAGAAAGTCGCGCAATAAGGCGAGAAAGTCGCGCAACAACAAAGCGCTCGGTGCAATAAATAGGATCAACCTTGACAAAAAGCAAGCAGATAGGAGAGCAACCATGGAAAATAATGAATTAATACTCGTATTAGATTTTGGCAGTCAATATAATCAGTTAATTACACGCCGTATAAGGGAATTTGGGGTATACAGTGAATTACACTCTCATAAGTTAACTGCTGAAGAAATTAAAGAAATGAACCCGAAAGGTATTATTTTATCTGGTGGCCCACACAGCGTGTATGATGAAAATAGTTTCCGCTGTGATAAAGGAATTTTTGACCTAGGTATTCCAATTCTAGGAATATGTTATGGCATGCAGCTAATGGCACTTCATTTCAATGGAACGGTGGAAAAAGCGAAAAACCGTGAATATGGTAAAGCACTTATTGAATTGAATCATGACCCGATTTTATTTAAAGATACGAAGGCAAAACAAACCGTGTGGATGAGCCATGGAGATAAAGTGACTGCAGCCCCACCTTCCTTCCAAATTGATGCAACAAGTCCATCAACACCAATTGCAGCCATGAGTGATACCGAAAGCAGTCTGTATGGTGTACAGTTTCATCCGGAAGTCCGTCATTCAGAGTATGGAAATGACGTATTAAATCATTTTGTATTTGATGTTTGTCAGAGTGCAGGTGATTGGAGTATTGAAAACTTTATTGATATGGAAGTTCGAAATATCCAAGATAAAGTTGGCGATCGTAAAGTACTTTGTGCACTAAGTGGTGGAGTGGACTCTTCCGTTGTTGCTGCGTTAATCCATAAAGCAATTGGAGATCAGCTCACTTGTATCTTCGTCGATCATGGTCTTCTCCGTAAGAATGAAGGCGATGATGTGATGGAAGTATTTGCTAAAGATTTCCATATGAATATTATTAAAGTGGATGCACAGGATCGTTTCCTTTCGAAGCTTGCTGGTGTCGATGATCCGGAGCAAAAGCGTAAAATCATCGGTAATGAATTTATTTATGTATTTGACGATGAAGCAGCAAAATTAAAAGAAATTGACTTCCTTGCACAGGGAACCCTTTATACAGATGTTATCGAAAGTGGTACAGAGACAGCTCAAACAATTAAATCCCACCATAATGTTGGTGGTTTACCTGAAAATATGCAATTTGAGCTAATTGAACCTTTGAATACGTTATTTAAAGATGAAGTGCGTGAACTGGGATCTCAGTTGGGAATTCCTGATCACATTGTATGGCGTCAACCATTCCCAGGTCCAGGGCTTGCCATAAGAATTCTGGGAGAAGTAACAGAAGATAAACTTAAGATTGTTCGCGAATCAGATGCTGTATTGCGTGAAGAAATTGCAAAAGCAGGACTTGACCGTGATATTTGGCAGTATTTTACTGTTCTTCCAAACATCAAAAGTGTTGGTGTAATGGGTGATGCGAGAACTTATGATCACACAATTGGTATCCGAGCAGTAACCTCGATTGATGGAATGACTTCCGATTGGGCAAGAATCCCTTGGGACGTCCTTGAAAAAGTATCAACACGATTGGTAAACGATGTCGAGCATATTAACCGTGTTGTTTATGATATTACAAGTAAGCCACCTGCAACGATTGAGTGGGAATAAATAAATACCTTCAACCAGCTTATGGTTGAGGGTATTTTCAATTTATTATGCCTAATATGTGATAAAGCGAACGATATCCAATTAAAAATATTAAACGTTCGTATTTTATTGACAATATAATTATTTTTTAGTAAAGTAGCAATATAAATTAATATAAATGCGTATATTTTTGGGGATAGGGCCCGGAGTTTCTACCAGACCGCCGTAAATGGTCTGACTACGCGGAAGTTAGTAATTTGACTAGCACATTTCATTTATGGAATGGTCGTTATGGATTGCTTTTTCTGTCTAGTAAAGGTAGCGCTCTTGGAATACTCCAAGGGCGTTTTTTATCGATATACAATTAGGAGGAAATTTTAATGAAGAACTATTTTCAGTTTGAGAAACTAGGTACAAGCTTTAGGACAGAATTTATGGCTGGATTAACAACATTTCTAGCAATGGCATATATTCTATTTGTAAATCCATCCATTTTAGGCGAAACAGGAATGGATGAAGGAGCAGTATTTGCAGCAACGGCAATTGCAGCAGCTGTTGGTTCTATTTTGATGGGTCTTATCGCTAAATACCCTATCGTTCTTGCACCTGGTATGGGATTGAATGCATTTTTTGCTTATACGGTAGTGCTTGGTTTTGGTATTCCTTGGGAAACCGCGTTGGCTGGTGTGTTAGCTTCAGGTATTATTTTTATTATTTTAACATTAACTGGACTTCGGGAAAAGGTTATTAATGCCATCCCAGCAAGCTTGAAATTGGCGGTTGGAGCAGGTATCGGACTATTTATTGCTTTTATCGGTTTACAAAATGCAGGTATCGTTGTTGCAGATCCAGCCACTTTACTTGCACTTGGTGATTTAACATCATCAACGACTTTATTGGCTATATTTGGAGTAGTTGTTTCGGTTATATTAATTACATTTGGTATTAAAGCGGGTATCTTTTATGGAATGATTATCACTGCACTTGCAGGAATGGTTTTTGGATTAATTGCAGTTCCATCTGGAATTGGCGGAATCGTAAGTGGAGTCCCGAGTTTGGCACCAACATTTGGCCAGGCATTCTTACACTTTGGTGAAATCTTCACCTTGGAAATGCTCGTTGTTATTTTAACGTTTCTATTCGTTGACTTTTTCGACACTGCCGGAACACTTGTCGCTGTGGCATCACAGGCAGGTTTAATGAAGGATAATAAATTGCCTCGTGCTGGTAAAGCTTTATTTGCAGACTCAGCGGCTACAGTTGTCGGTGCAGCAGTTGGTACATCAACGACAACATCCTATGTGGAATCAACTGCAGGTGTTGGGGTAGGTGGTCGTACTGGTTTTACTTCAATCGTTGCAGCAGGGTTCTTCCTGTTGGCCCTATTCTTCTCGCCATTGTTAAGCGTAGTGACAGCGGAAGTTACTGCACCAGCATTGATTATCGTCGGTGTTATGATGGCATCTTCATTAAAACATATTGAATGGGATCAATTTGAAATTGCAGTGCCAGCATTTTTGACTGTTTTGATCATGCCATTAACGTATAGTATTGCTACAGGGATTGCAATCGGATTTATTTTCTACCCAATTACGATGCTTGTAAAAGGTCGAGCGAAAGAAATTCATCCGATCATGTATGGACTGTTTGTTATCTTTGTACTGTATTTTATATTTTTGAGCTAGTTTGTATTTTGGAAAGGGCTGAATCCTTAGGATTCAGCCCTTTTTTGGTTGAACTTAGCTGATTTAAGTGGATGGTTCTTATGGAATGTTCATTATACTAATAAAGAGGAATAAAATAATTACCATATTCGACAAAGTTCAACAAAAACCGGGGAGTGACAGGCGCCTGTAAAAAAATGGGAGCTAATTATTATAGCTCCCATTTGTTATTCTCGGTCACGTACAGTGATTTCTTTTCCATAAGGCAGAATATGATATGTGATAAGTAGAATCGTTCCTATTGCGGCTATTATTCCCATAAATATGTACATGGTGTTACCGCCAAAGGTTTCGATAAGTGGACCCCCTGCGAGTGATCCGATAATGCCTGACAAACCAAAATATACAGAGAAAAACACAAGATGTCCGGTCGATTGTAAAAATGTTGGTATTAACCTTGTCACATAATCAAAGGCAGCTGTGTAAAATACACCAAAGGTTAATCCATGCATAAATTGGAGTGCCACAATGAACATTGGATCGTCAACTGCAGAATAGAGAAACCAGCGCAGTGTATAAAGAATGGCTGCAACAATGATAAATATCATGGCATGGTACTTTCTGAACCAAAAACCTGCCAAAGCGAAGACGGCTGCTTCAGCGATTACGCCGACAAACCAGGCTACACCAACCAAAGCTTCGGTTCCTCCGAGCTCTGTAATATAGAGTGCCATGTAGTAATCATTCATCCGATGTGTGACAGTAATAAAGACAATAACAGACAGAAAGATTAAGAAGGGCTTATTTTTAACAATTCTGCTTAAATCTTTAATTTTAACGGGTTGCGATTCAACTTTAACATCTTTTAATGGGAAAACAGTTAGTAATGCTAAGGAACCAAAGAAGAAATAGACCCAACCCATATATTGAATTCCGAAACTCGCAAGTACTTCTCCTACAAGTAGGGAAGAAAGTGCAAAACCAACGGAACCCCACATGCGTATCGAGCCAAATGATACATTTAACTCAACAGACCGGCGTTGTGCGAGGCTATCGGTAAGTGCTCCAACAGGGGTGGCAAAAAAGTAGAATAGCGCACCCATTACTAAAATAGTCGGCAATGTATCCATCTGGAAGAATAGCGTACTTCCAATGAGTAGACCAATGATACAAACAAATAATATTTTTTTAACTGTTTTATATTTATCACTTAAATATCCCCAAAATGGCTGTGCGAGTATAGAGGCAAGTGATTCAACAGCCAATACCCAGCCAATCTGTGTACCATTTAAGCCACGAAACTGTAAATATAAAGGTAGAAAACTAATTAAAATCGTGTTGGAAGCATGAAAACTAACAAAGAGTGTCTTCAGTGGTAGTAGGGATTCTTTTTTTGCCATATGTATTCAAGTCTCCTTGGTACTCAAAACGTTGCCTGGACCTTTAATACCAACTCGGATATCTATTTTGAACAAGCGCATTAGTACTCGTTTTATTTATCTTACTAACTATATCATGATTTTAAACAGGTAAATAGAAATGTATGGAAAAATTTAATGATAGATTAATCAGAAGATACTGGTTATCTGTAAAATAATAAATTACACTAATTGTATACGTAAAGAAATGAGGGAAGTGTTATGAAACCGATCATTGGCGTCACAGCATCAATGGAAACGGATAAGGCTTATTATTCAGTTGCAAACAGGAATGTGAAAGCAATTCTTGCAGCAGGAGGGATTCCAGTAATCGTTCCTTATTTAATAGATGATCATGTAGTAAATCAAATGACAGATCGAATAGATGGGCTCTATGTTACAGGTGGATATGATATTGATCCGATTATTTTTGGCGAGGAACCTCACCCGAAGCTCGGAACGATTATTCCGGAAAGGGATCTGGCTGAGTTGTCCCTGGTTTCTTCCATGCTAGAAAAGAAAAAGCCTGTCTTGGGTGTTTGCAGAGGAAGTCAGATATTAAATATTGTAGCTGGCGGTGATATGTACCAGGATATTTATTCTCAAATGGACAACGAGCTACTGCAGCATTCACAGAAGGCACCATTTGATTATTGTTCCCATTTTGTTGAAGTTGCAGAAGGAACATTACTGCATCGGTTGGCCGGTAAAAATAAATTCCGGATAAACAGTTTTCATCATCAGGCAAACAGAGTAGTTCCTGAAGGATTTCAAATCAGTGGGAAGGCAAGTGATGGGGTAATTGAAGCAATTGAAAGTAAAACACATCCGTTTGTACTTGGTCTGCAATGGCATCCGGAAGCATTAATTAATGCAAGGGAAGACTCATCGCTAAAAATTTATCAAGGGTTTATTGAGGCATGTAAATAGAAAAAAACGGAGTCTGACCTAGGCTCCGTTTTTACGTATTAACAATAATACCTTTACGGTTTCCATACAGCATCGATAAATTCATCTCTGCCAGATTCCGCCCGATCCGCTTCATATTCTTCTTTGCTCTTCTTATAAAAATCCTGATGATAATCTTCAGCAGGATAAAATACTTGTGCTGGAATAATCTTCGTTACAACCGGTTTCGCGAATTTCCCACTACCTGCAAGTTCCTGCTTAGAAGATTCAGCCAAACTTTTTTGTTCGGTATCATGATAGAAAATTGCGGTTCGGTACTGGTCACCACGATCAGCGAATTGCCCGCCGTCATCTGTTGGGTCTATTTGTTTCCAGTAAAGGTCAATAATGGTCTCATAGCGAATGATCTCTGAATCATAGGTGATCTCCACCGCTTCATAATGTCCTGATTTTCCTAGTTTCACTTCCTCATAGGAAGGATTTTCCACATGTCCACCAGTATATCCTGAAATCACGCTGTGGACCCCATCCCACTGATCAAATGGTTTAACCATACACCAGAAACAACCTCCAGCGAATGTTGCTTTTTTAATAGTCATGCATATCCCTCCACATCGTAATAATTATTAAAAAAATAGTATTTCTAGTAGAATAAAATTAATATAACATAGAAGTAAAGTAGGTGACAGGATGGAAGAACCATATATACATAAAATTTTTGTGGATAGGAAAGAACAAAAAGAACCCATTGCCTTAAAAAAGTATGGATTTGTGGATGTAGCTAAGCTTACATCTGCGAAAAGCGATATGATGGAAGAAGCTGTTTTTGCTTATCCGATAAAACATTATACAAATCTCCAAGTTGGCGAGACTTTTAATGAAAAAATCGGTTCAAAAAATGAAAATTTCGCTGTGCTGGAAATGGATGAATACTCGGTGTTTATCGGTGATACTTTTCGTATTGGTGAGGCAATCATCCAAGTGTCACAACCTGGCCCTGTTTCTGTGAATTGGCTTGAAAGTGGATTGCAAACAGGCTGGTACTTTCGAGTTTTGGAGGAAGGAAATATAAAAGGAGGAGTCGATTTGGAATTAATCGATCGTCCTTATCCAGACTGGTCCATTGCGGCATGTATAGAGGTTGTATTTTTAAATAAAGATGATCTAAGAACAGCTGACAATCTGTATTCCTGTGAACTTCTTGCAGCGGTTTGGAGACGCACATTAAGAAAAAGATTGCTAGGGTTTTAATCAAGGGTGTTTTCTAGAAGGGTGGGACTGCGGTTACTCATCACACCGAAAAGATTTGTTGTTATTGCCGCAAAATGTATAAACTACGAAGTAACTGCTGGTTGTTTCTAACAGTATGTAGAAGCTTCGGCGACCGCTATGGGAAATACACTTCGCTTTTCGCGGGCGGCTGGTGAGCCTCTTCATGCTTACGTATTTCTGAGTCTCACCTATGCCTTTCCTCCCGCAGAAGTCTACGTGTATTTCCCATAGCTGGAAGGTTGTTGACAATGACTACACTTGCTAATAGATAAAAATAACATCCTACAGCTTCACCAGTCCGGGTGAGCGAAGGGCGGTGACTCCTGCGGGAACAGCACGTGTCCGAAGACCAGAAGAGTGGTTTTCTCTTCGGGCTGAGGCCGTGCCCGCGGAAAGCATCCGCCCAGAGCGATCCCGGACGGCGAGATAGCACAAATTTTAGAATGCCACCCAGAAGTTACGTCGCTTTATGGATAGGATCTAATAAAGATAGAAGTTAGTTCGCATTTTATCTCAACTCTGCGATGCTCAAAAAGCATAGTCTCAATCATTAATTAAATGAGTTACCCATAAGATTATCATTAGGGGAAATAGTAGATAAATATAATCTTACGGAATATTTTCAACTGATACGTATTTCATGTATGCTTAAGAGTAGATAAGTAGGAGGGATAACCTTTGTTGGAAAATGCATTTATGATGGTAGCGATAATCTTTATAATAAATGTTGTATATGTATCGTTATCAACGATTCGTATGATCCTGACATTAAAGGGTCGAAGGTATATAGCTGCATTTGTAAGCATGTTTGAAGTCGTTATTTATGTGGTGGGATTAGGGCTTGTGCTTGATAACTTAAATGAAATCCAGAACCTTCTTGCATATGCAATCGGCTTTGGGACAGGTGTCATTGTAGGAACTAAAATTGAAGAAAAGCTTGCCCTTGGATACATTACAGTAAATGTTGTTTCAACAAACCCAGACCTTAAATTCACGCAGAAGATAAGGGAAAAGGGATATGGTGTGACAAGTTGGTCCTCTTATGGGATGGATGGCGACCGATTATCCATGCAAATATTAACACCTAGAAAATATGAGTTGAAACTATATGAAATGATTCAGGAAATTGATCCAAAGGCATTTATCATTTCCTACGAACCGAAACAAATTCATGGCGGATTCTGGGTGAAGCAAGTACGTAAAGGCAGATTAATGAATCCAAAGAAAAAAGCCGCAAATGTGACTAAACCAGTGGCAGAGTCAGCGGTCGGTCAGGAAACGAAGCCTGGGGAAAAATAATTGGGAAATGAGCGTATCGTTAAAGATACGCTCATTTTTATACAGATAAATCATATTGGAGCTGCGAAAAGAATAAAATTAGAAAGAATCTAACAAAAACAAAGAAATTTTATGTTAAAATGATAGAAGATTAAGATAAATAAAGATGGGGGGAGGACATCGCTTGAGAACGATACCAATCATCCATAGTCAGCTTGCTCCACCGCAAGTAAGAGAACGATTTCTACAACGAAGCAAACTAAATAAAAAACTAATGAATATCGGGAAGTATCCTTTAACATTATTGTATGCAGGTGCTGGTTACGGTAAGAGTACAGCATTGACATTATTTGTACATGCAATCAATAAAGATGTAAGTTGGTATTCTGTTTCTCCAAATGATGCCGCTATCCTTCCATTTATCAGTAAACTGGTTCAATCGATTAAACAAAAGTATTCCTATTTTGGTGACTCCATTTTGCAAGAACTAAAAAATCTTAATAATTATGTTGATTTAGAACATATCTATTCATTGGTGACTTCTTTTATTAATGAAATCCTTCATTTAAAAGAAGAAGTCATTCTCGTATTGGATGATTTTCATTATATTGCCAATTCAAATGAAATTGAGAATTGGATGCTTTATTTATTTGACCATATTCCATCGAATCTCCATATAATCATATCTAGCAGGAAGAAACCAAGATGGGATATCCTTCCTAAACTAAAGGTTAAAGGAGATTTACTGGAAATAACCCAATTGGATTTAGTCTTTTCTCCAGAAGAGATGCGTTACCTATTAGAAGATGTGCATCATGTAAAAGTCACAGACCAAGAGGTAACTAAAATCTATCAGTTAACAGAAGGTTGGGCGATTGCCTTTAATATGCTTATTCAGCAACTTAACGCAGGCACATCATTAGAGACCATTTTTACGAACCAAAAGAGATCATTAAGGGATCTTTTTGACTATCTTGCTGCAGAAGTGTTAACGAAGCAGTCATTCATCATTCAGCAGTTTCTCATGCAGTCGAGCATACTTGATATTCTCTCACCAGAAAGTTGTGATGAGGTATTGCAAATAAATGGGTCAGAGGATATTTTAGCAGGCCTTATTGAGCAAAACTTGTTTATTGTTGAAGGAGATAGAAATTATTATCGCTATCATGCGTTATTTAAAGCGTTTTTAGAGAATCGATTGCTGAAGAATTATGAAAGCGAATACAAAGAGTTGCATTTACGGGCAGCGAGTTATTTTGAAAAAAGAGAGAGCATGGAATCCACTCTTAACCATTACCAAAAGGTGGGAGAATATGATAAGATTGCTCACTTATTGAAAGATAACGGACTGGAAATGCTACGATCTGGAAGACTTAAAATCCTTTATGATTTATTAGTGGATATGCCAGATAAATATAAAGAACAAAGGCAGGTTCTTTATTTCTATCAAGGAGAGATTGAACGTTATCGATCCTTATATGAATTAGCAATGAATAATTATGAACGAATTATTCATTCATTACCAGAACAAACGAAGGAACACCATTATCTAAGAAGCCAGGCTTTGGAAGGGATGGCACGTATTTATCTGGATACAATTCAGCCTGATCAAGCAGAACGATTTGTGAATCAAGCCATACATTACAGGGATAAGGCCGAGGTATTGTCTGAGGATATGGCTCAGCTGTATTTGTTGATGGCAGAAAATTTATTGAATGCCGGCAAAGCGGCTAAGGCGGAAGTTTGGTTAGAACGGGCAAAACGACTTAACCTACCGATGGAAGAAAGTAATCTGCAGTCAAGGATTTACCTTCGTACCGGAAGATTAGCTAAGGCAAAAGAAATTCTAATAAACAGAAAAAAGGAAAGCGGTAGCAGTAATCATAAACATTTGCCGCAATCCCATCGTGAGAAAGATTTACTTTTGTCTATTATTGAAGCTTTTATGGGTAATGCCGAAGCAAGTAAGCAGCTTGCTTCAGATGCGATTCAATTAGGACTATCCATACAAGCCCCATTTGTAGAAGCATGTGGTTGGATACGGATGGGTCATGCAGTTCAAATGACAGATCACTATGATACAAATCTAGCAATCCAATGTTATGAAGCTGCGGTAGAAATGATGGGTAAAATTAATATATCAAGAGGGAAGGCCGAACCATATATGGGTCTCTCCATTCTATATGGCAAACGACAAGAATATAACCGGGCCATGAATAATGCCGTTAAAGGACTGAAAGAAACAGAAAAAGTAAACGATCGTTGGTTAAGTGCGCTGATCAAACTTGGAATGACGATAACAGAGGTTTATAACCATAATCTCGAACAGGCTTGGATAATGAATGAACAAGTAATGTCTGATATGGTGTCCTGTGGTGATCGTTATGGAATAATGGTAACCACCTTTTGGAATGCTTACATTTCGTTTGAAAGAGAAGCGGAAGATCAATTTAGAATGGAGATGGACCGTTTTCTTCATGAAGTACAGACAGAGGAGTATGAATTTTTCCTAAAAAGAAAAACAGTCTTTGGACCAAAAGATATGCAAAATATGGCTCCTATGTTATTAAAAGCAAACGAGCTTGGTATTGCACCGCAATACGTTTCCAGGTTAATGTATGAACTTAACTTGAGTGAATCGATTAAAAATCATCCGGGTTATACATTGCGGATAAGTACACTTGGCCAATTTAGAATATGGCTTGGAACGAAGCAAATAGAGCCTCAGGATTGGCAACGAGGCAAAGCAAAGGAATTATTGGAATTGCTTATCACCAACCGTAAAAAATTTTTACAAAAGGAAGAGATTTTTCAATTTTTATGGCCGGATCAGGATGAAGTAAATGTGAATAAAAGTTTTAAGGTAACACTTAATGCTTTATTGAAAGTGTTGGAACCCCATAGGAAAGCAAGAGAAGAATCATTTTTTATTACGAGAGAAGGAAGTTCTTACAAATTAAACCCGGATGCCGGTTGTGAATTGGATTGCATTCTGTTTGAAGACTGGGTAATGAAAGGCATGGATGATAGGGATCCAAAACATGCTATGGAATTACTTGAGAAGGGCTTAAAACTGTATGATGGGGATTACTTGTCCGATCTTCGGTTTACAACCTGGTGTCAGGCGGAAAGAGAACGACTCCAACAACTTTTTCTTAGAGGCGCGGAGAAGATGGCTCAAGTAGCAGTGCGTTTATTGGAATTTAACCAATGTATGGCTTGGTGTGAAAAGATATTGGTCATTGATCGCACGTGGGAAGAGGCGTATCGTCTGATGATGTATAGTTATTATCAGAACAACAATCGCCCCCAGGCAATGAAATGGTATGAAAAATGCTGTGATGCGCTGCAAACGGAGCTTGGTGTGGAACCAATGGATTCTACAAAAGAAATGTACCAGTTAATGATGGAATCTGAAGAATTGAATACGTACTGAATATGTCTTAATTTGAAGAAGGTCACCTCCTAAAGCGACCTATTCAGATTAAGGCATTCTACTTTACCGTGTTGCTTGTCCTGAAAAAAGTTATGTAGGGGTCTAAAACAGAAAGATAAATGAATTATTTATCTTTAGTTTATTTTTTTCGAAAAAGCACTTGATACTTATCTGAAAGTTTTGTATAATCTAAAACTGAGAGGTGATTCATATGTCAGAAATAAGAGAAAATCAGTTAACATCAAAAGGTATGAAAACAAGGCAGAAGATTTTAGATACTGCAGAAGAGATTATCGGTGAAAAGGGTTATTTTGAAGCATCCATCGTTGAAATTACTGTAAAGGCTGGTGTGGCACAAGGTACTTTTTATAATTACTTTCCTACAAAAAAGTCAGTATATGATGAATTGGTATATCAATTGAGTTCAAGTTTTCGACATCAGATTAAATTAGCAATGGAAGGAAAAAAAACATTTGAAGAAAAACAGCGGGCCGGCTTTCTCGCATTTTTCGAATGGGTAATTAATCATCGTAATTTGTACAGTATTGTACAGCAGTCGGTATTAGTGGATAAGAATCTATATCGTTGGTATTACGAGAAGATTGCAGATGGATTTATTAAATCAGTCGAGGAAGCTGTAGATAGTCATGAATGTAAAGCTTTGCACCCAGAGACGATTGCTTATTGCTTAATGGGGATTGGTCAATTTATCGGTATGCGCTGGGTTCTTTGGGAAGAGAGATTAGTCCCTGATGAAGTATTAGATGAGGTTATGGAGGTAATCTTTAATGGTCTGAAACGACAGGAGGTAAAATAATTGGAACCTATTTCCTACTGGATTCATAAACGAGCTTTTATAACACCTGAACGTACCGCATTAATCAGTGACAAAAACAAGTATACGTACAAAGAGCTTTCGGAAAGAATTGAATTGATGGCTGCTTTGCTTCAGAAGAAATATCTCCTTCAAAAAGGAGATCGAATAGCTATCCTTTCCAATAATCGTGAAGAGTATCTGATTTCCTATTTCGCCATTGCTCAGCTTGGGTTGATTGCAGTGCCATTAAATATTCGGCTGACTGCCCAGGAATTAACATTTCAAATAAACGATAGTGGAACCAAAACAATCATTTACGAGGAGGAAACAGCTGATTTATATGATGCCATTTGTAATCATATAAAATTTGAAAACGCTTTCCGTTTTGGGGATGAAGAAAGCATACTAGATACAACAGTAAAACAGGTAAACATAGATGCTGCAAATGATCCCTTCATCATATGCTATACATCTGGAACGACAGGGAGACCAAAAGGAGCTGTGTTAACCCAGGAGAATATGTTTTGGAATGCGATTAATTGTCAGTATGCAATAGACATTACGTCTAAGGATAAAGTAATCGTCCTTCTGCCTTTATTTCATATCGGTGGAATTGGGTTATTTGCATTTCCGACATTACTTATCGGCGGTACAGTTATTATTCCTGGAAAATTTGATCCTGGTAACACAATCCAAACAATTGAAGAAATGGCTGTAACAATCGTAATGGGAGTGCCTACGATACATGACGCTATCCGTAAACATCACTTATTTGAAACTGCAAATTTCTCATCTGTACGGTGGTTTTACAGTGGTGGAGCTCCGTGCCCGAAAGAACTTCTAAACGCTTATTTAGAAAGGGAGTTGCCTTTTGGACAGGGTATGGGAATGACGGAAACTGCACCAACGATTTTTATGCTTTCCAGGGAAGATTACCAATCTAAAGTGGGCTCTATAGGAAAGCCGGCCATGTTTTGTGACATTTTAATTGTAGATGATGAAGGTAATCAAGTTAAAAATGGAGAAATCGGTGAACTTCTCATAAAAGGTCCGAATGTCATGAAGGAGTATTGGGGATTGCCAGAGCAAACAAAGGAAGCGATAAGGGAAGGATGGTTTTATTCAGGTGATTTGATGAGACAAGATGAGGAAGGATTTATTTATGTAGCTGGAAGGAAAAAGGACATGGTTATTTCTGGTGGGGAAAATATTTATCCATTGGAAGTAGAACAGGTAATTAATGAATTGCCACAAGTCAATGAAGTTGCGGTAATTGGAGTAGAAGATGAAAAATGGGGGGAGGTTCCAATTGCTTTTGTCTCCTTAAATAATGGTGAAATGATAAGCGAAAAGGAAATTAAATCCTATTGCCTCATGAAACTAGCCAAATACAAAGTACCTAAAAAGGTAATTGTAATGGAGGATATTCCTAAAAATGCAACAGGGAAAATTGATAAGAAAGAATTAAATAAGAATTTACTTTCGAGGTGATATCGTTATGAACTTTGCAATTGGAGATTCAGCGAGTTTTTCAAGAACCGTAACGGAAACAGATTTTGTAATATTTGCAGGATTAAGTGGTGATTATAATCCCATTCATGTTGACAAGGAATATGCCAAAAATACATTTTTTCGTGAGCGCATCAGCCATGGATTACTTACAGCGAGTTTCCTGTCCAGATTATTGGGGATGCATATTCCGGGACCAGGTTCAATCTATGTATCGCAAACCTTGCAATTTACGAAGCCTGTTTATATAGGTGACACGATAACCGCTCGTGCAGAAGTGACCCGGTTGGATGAGGATAACAGATTAATAACGTTAAAAACAACTTGTAAAAATCAAAATGGGAGTATTGTCCTAGATGGTGAAGGAGTAATGAAACTGCCGAAGAAGGAGCGAGACAAATGATTGGGATTGAAGCAACCAGTATTTATGAACCTGAAGGGAAAGAAACTGCAGCAGAACTATCATATAAAACTACCATTCCAGAACAGGTAATTATAGAGAAGTTTGGGCTATGTGAAAAAAGAATAGCGCCAGAACATATGCATACATCGGATTTAGCGATAGCTGCAGGGAAAAAGATTCTCGAAAATATAGATCCGAAAACAATAGATGTTGTTATTTATTTTGGGAGTCCTTTCAAAGATTATCAGATTTGGACGGCATCATCAAAAATACAACATGAACTGGGAACGAGCAATGCGTATGCCTTTGAGCTGATGAATGTTAGTTCATGTTTTCCAATAGCTGTTAAAGTTGCAAAGGATATGCTTTATTCTGATGAAAATATCAACAATATTTTGCTTGTAGGTGGAACGAAGGAATCAATGACCATCAACTATGACAATCCTCGTTCAAGGTTCATGTTTAATTTTGCCGATGGTGGAGCAGCAGCATTGGTAACAAAGAATGCGACAAAGAGCGAAATTCTTGCTTCGTCGATAATTACAGACGGTTCATTCAGTAAAGACGTACTTGTTCCGGGAGGTGGTTCGGTAAATCCAGTAAGCTTAGAAGTAGTTCAGCAAAAAATGCACTATATTGATGTACCAAACCCAGCCAGTATGAAAGAGCGCTTGGACCCTGTATCGATTCCTAATTTTACGAATGTCATTAAACAATCAATAGAGAGAAGTGGGCTGACATTGGAGGACTTAAAGGTGCTTTTACCACTCCATACGAAGAAATCCATGTTTAAGGAAATGCTTGATCATGTGGGATTGAGAGAGGAACAAGCCATTTACCTAACCCATCATGGGCATATGTCTGCTCTTGATCCATGCTACGGTTTATACCTGGCAGAGGAACGTGGTTTACTGAAAAAAGGGGATATTGCAGTCATGGTTTCTGCTGGAACCGGTTATACATGGGCAGCAACTGCACTACGGTGGTTCGGTTGAAGAACATGTTTGTAACTATCCTGTAACTTGCTCTTTTTATGATAGTAGTATGTAAAATGATTAATTCTAAGGGGGAAAAGAAATGAAGGTCAAACGAATATGGTCCATCTTGATAGTTGTGTTGTTTATTGGTATTTTGGCAGCCTGTAATGATAGTGATGATGCTTCAGGCAGTTCCGGAAGTTCGGAAGGTTCAACAGAAGGTACATCGGAAGGTTCATCTGAAGATGCAGCAGGGGAGGATACACAGGAAACAATTAAAATTGGTGTACTGGCTTCATTGACAGGTGCATTGGAAGCATACGGGGATCAGACAAAAAAGGGGTTTGAATTAGGACTCGATTATGCTACAGATGGAACAATGGAGGTAGCCGGAAAGAAAATTGAAGTGTTCTTTGAAGATACAGAAACGGATCCCACAGTTGCGCGGCAGAAAGCAATTGGTCTTTTAGAAGATCAGGAAGTCGACTTTCTCGTAGGTTCATCCAGTTCTGGCGATACGTTGGCAGTAACACCTTTGGCTGAAGAATACGAGAAAATTATGGTTGTAGAACCAGCGGCAGCTGACAGTATTACGGGATCTGAATACAATGACTACATTTTCCGGACAGCAAGGAACTCAGCACAAGATGCAGTGGCAGCAGCAGCGTCTATTGCAGGGGAAGGTGTCAAAATTGCAACACTTGCACCTGATTATTCGTTTGGACATGATGGTGTAGCAGCATTTGTGGCAGCAGCAGAAAACTTAGGAGCAGATATTGTCCATGAGGAATATGCGGATCAGGCTGCAACCGATTTCACAGCAAACATCCAAAAAATAATCGAATCAGATCCAGATTACTTATATGTCGTTTGGGCTGGAGCGAACTCACCTTGGAATCAGATTTCTGATATGAGATTGCAGGAACAAGGTATCTCAATTACAACAGGTGCTCCGGATATTGCAGCACTTGCTACGATGAGCCAGTTAGTAGGTATGGAAGGATTTACTCTTTATTATCATACATTGCCTGATAATGAAGTGAATGATTGGTTGGTTAAGGAACATGCAGAACGTTTCGATGGGGCTGTTCCTGATTTATTTACACCAGGCGGAATGAGTGCAGCTATCTCAATTGTGGAAGCGCTTAAACAAAATGATGGAGATGCAGATTCGGCCACTTTGATTGATATCATGGAAGGAATGAGCTTTGAGACACCTAAAGGTACGATGACTTTCCGACCAGAAGATCATCAGGCGTTGCAGGAAATGTACTCCATCACATTGGAAGAAAGTGATGATGTTGATTATCCAGTACCAGTATTGAATCGAGTACTGACACCGGAAGAAACAGCACCACCAATAATGAATCAGTAACAATTGATTTGGAACATTGCCCTTACCCCTAGTGAAGGTAAGGGTATGTTCTCTATCACGTTTTAGAGGAGGAGAATGATGGAAGCAATTTTGGAGACAAAAGACTTATCGATCGCGTTTGGTGGACATGTGGCTGTGGATTCCGTGTCTGTTCAAATAAGCGAAAAGAAATTTACCTCTATTATTGGTCCGAATGGGGCCGGCAAGACAACTTTCTTTAATCTGCTGAGTGGACAATTATCTCCAACAAAGGGTTCTGTTTATTTTAAGGGCCAGGATATCACGAAGCTTCGCACTACTGATAGAACACGAATAGGCATAGGAAGATCATTTCAAATTACGAATGTATTTCCTAATTTAACAGTGCTGGAAAATGTTCGATTGGCAGTGCAGTCACAAGCAAAGGTTCGTTATCAGATGATTGCTCATTTTCTCCATTATAAGCGATTCGAACAGAAGGCACATGAACTCCTTGAAAGGGTTTATTTAAACGACAAGGCAAGCTCGATCGCTGTCAATTTGGCCCATGGTGAAAAGAGGAAGCTGGAGATTGCCATGTTGCTCGCGCTGGAAACCGAGCTGTTGCTGCTGGATGAACCGACAGCAGGGATGTCGCTAGAAGAAGTTCCAGCAATCATCGAAGTAATTAAAGAAATTAAGAGGCAGGAAGATCGTACCATTGTTCTTATTGAGCACAAAATGGATATGATTATGGACATGTCGGATGAGGTCCTTGTCTTATTCCATGGTGAGTTGATTGCTCAAGGTACTCCTGAAGAAATTGTTGAAAACGAGACAGTTCAGTCGGCATACTTAGGAGGTAGTTACAATGAGCAACAGCTTACTTAAATTAGACCAGGTGGAAGCATATATCCAGAAGTTTCATATTTTACAAGGTGTCTCCTTTGACGTAAAAAGAGGTGGAGTGACTGTGTTGCTTGGCAGGAACGGTGCTGGTAAGACAACGACATTGCGGACAATTATGGGTCTGAATCAAGTCAGTAAAGGTACGATAACTTATAACGATGAAAATATTGGAAACTTGCCCACTCATCAAATAGCAAATAAAGGGATTGGGTATGTACCCGAAGACCAAGGCATCTTTAGTGATCTAACAGTTGGTGAGAATATGAGAGTTGCAATGAAGAAAGAGGACGAAGGAACAACAAAGCGGATGGAATGGGTACTTGAATTATTTCCTGATCTGAAAAAGTTTTGGAAAAAGCCTGGTGGAGCATTGAGTGGCGGGCAAAAACAAATGCTCGCTATTGCGCGGGCATATGTGAATGAAAATGAACTGCTACTTATCGATGAGCCTAGTAAAGGGCTAGCCCCCATCATTGTAGACAAAGTTACCGAATCCATTGAACAAATGAAAGAAGATACGACGATTCTGCTTGTTGAGCAGAACTTTATGATGGCAAGTAAAATAGGTAATCAATTTTTTATTATTGATGATGGAAAAACCGTGCATGAAGGTCAAATGGAAGAATTGAAGCAAGACAAACTCTTAATGAAAAAATATCTAGGCATTGCTTAGGGAAGGGGGATGCATATATGGATTTGATCATTAGTTTAACCGTGAATGGACTTGCGACGGGTATGTTGATTTTCCTTCTTGCAGCAGGTTTGACATTAATATTTGGTTTGATGAGTGTATTGAACTTTGCGCATGGTGGGTTATTTATATGGGGAGCATACACGGGTGTATGGAGCTTTCAAATGACTGGCAGTTTCATAGTGGGAATTATTGTTGCAATCATTACCGGTTTATTGCTTGGCCTCGTGACCGAAAGACTGATTATACGACCAGTTTATGGGAATCATATTCAGCAGATTTTGATTACGCTCGGTTTTATGCTCGTTATGCAGGAGTTTATAAAAGTTGTATTCGGCCCTGATCAGAAGGCTGTTTTCCCTCCTGAAATTTTACAGGGAAGTTTCTTAGTCGGTGATATCGTACTTATCAAATACAGACTGTTTATCATTGCAGTAGGATTACTTATTTTTATCGTTTCATCACTTATTTTGAAACGCACACGAGTTGGATTAATTGTTCGGGCAGGAGTGATGAACAAAGAAATGGTTCAATCCCTCGGTATCAATATAAAACTTGTATTCATGCTTGTTTTTATGGTTGGGGCTGCTATGGCTGCATTAAGCGGAATAATGCATGCCGTATATTCGGGTGTTATTTATGCCGAAATGGGTCTGGAATTTTCCATACTTGCTTTTATTGTCGTAGTTATTGGTGGAATGGGCAGTTTCTCGGGATCTCTTTTTGCAGCAATTCTAGTAGGATTGGCACAGGCATTCATGGCTTATTATGTTCCAGCACTTTCGCTAGCTGTAAATATGCTGTTAATGACTGTTGTTCTGATTTTCAGACCGCAAGGATTATTCGGAAAGGGGTGAGGATAATTGAATATTCGTAATGTGGAGAAGAGTACCTGGATTTTTATCATCATCGGTTTATTGTTATTTATCGTTCCGTTTATCGTAACTGGACGGAGCATGCAATTTATTATTATACAAATATTCATTTTTGCGATCTTTGCAATGAGTTATGATATATTGCTAGGTTTCACAGGTATTATTTCATTTGGACATGTAATGTTTTTTGGAATTGGTGCGTATTCAACCGCTATTGTTATGGATCGCATGGATGCTACAGTGATGTCTTTTTTTATAGCAATATTGGTAGCTGTTGTTATTGCTTCCATCGTAAGTTTTATTGTAGGAGCATTAACACTCCGATTAAAAAGTCACTTCTATGCCATGCTGACCCTGGCACTTGCCGGACTATTTCTAGTAGCAGCTGAAAAGTGGCGTTCACTTACTGGCGGAAACGACGGATTTACGTTTGGGCTACCGGAAATATTGCGTGACTCTCATCATTTATACGTACTCTGTTTGGTTTCTTTAATCCTATTATTCTTCGGATTAAGACGCTTTACAAAATCCCCTTTTGGCAGGGTATTAATGGCAATACGCGAGAATGAAGCGCGGACAGAATCATTGGGGTATAAAGTACTGCATTACAAAGTTATCGCAAGTGTCGCAGCGGGGGTTGTTGCCAGTATTGCAGGAGTTTTATACGCGCTTTCCCTCCGATTTGTGAATACAGGTGTATTTGCTACGGATCTAACCATCGATGTGTTGCTGATGACGATTATTGGTGGAGTTGGCACGTTGGTAGGCCCGATATTGGGAGCTGGTCTTGTTGAACTTGCCCATCATTGGTTATCTGGTTTATCTGAAGTTCATTGGATATTTGAACGTTGGATCATTCTTTATGGAACGGTATATATTTTAGTTGTTATATTCTTTCCATTAGGAATAATTGGGACCCTCCAGTCTAAGTTTATGAATCGTCCCATAAAAGGATTACGGGAACATCGCAAAACGGCTGGGAAATAAAAGGATGTGAATGAATAATGGTTGCTATTGGAATTGTCAGTACGGGGGTTTATCTCCCTGAAAATCGAATGTCTTCCAATGAATTGGCTGGTCTTGCAGGACTTCCGGTTGACGTTGTCGAACAAAAGCTAGGTATAAAGGAAAAACCGATACCTTCAGAAGATGATCACACCGCCTATATGGGTGTTTGTGCTGCTAAGAAAGCGATTGAGAAAGCTAGAATTGAACCTGAAGAGATTGACCTCGTTATTTATATTGGCGAAGAACATAAAGAATATCCAATCTGGACAGCAGGGATAAAGTTACAGCACGATATTGGTGCAGTAAATGCATGGGCCTTTGATACAGCATTGCGATGCGGGACGACAATCATGGCACTAAAGTTGGCAAAAGATTTGATGATTGCTGATCAGGAAATAAAAACGGTGATTTTAGCTGGTGGATATCGTAATGGTGACTTTATCAATTATGATAACGCCAATACAAGGTTTATGTTCAACCTAGGGGCGGGTGGAGCTGCCATTATTCTTCAAAAGGGGCATACTGAAAATAAGCTATTACAAACACATCTGATTACAGACGGATCCTTTTCCGAAGATGTAATTGTGACTACCGGAGGCACGAAAAACCCGATTACAACAGAAACATTGGCAGCAGGTCTATACCAATTTGATGTTCCTAATCCAACTGGTATGAAGCTGCGACTGGATGAGAAGTCGATGGGTAATTTTATATTGTGTATTGAAAAGGCCTTAGAAAAAAGTGGATATAAGAAGGAAGATATCAATTATGTTGCCATGCTTCATATGAAACGGTCTGCACATCATTACGTACTTGATAAACTGGGTGTGAGCCACGATAAATCTATCTATCTCGAAAACTATGGACATATTGGCCAAATGGATCAAATTATTTCACTGGAACTTGCCGAACAGCAAGGAAAATTGAAAGATGGAGATATTGTGGTGCTTGTTTCTGCAGGCATTGGATATGCTTGGGGAGCTAATGTGATTAAGTGGGGTAAATAATAGGAGGTTCTGCAGAATGATAGAAGTAGCTTTAAAAAAAGTAACGTTATCCAATGGAGAGTCCATTGCTTACAGGGAGCGTGAAGGCGGCAAGGAGGTTGTTATACTCGTTCACGGGAATATGACATCCTCCGTTCACTGGGACTTAGTAATTGAAAATCTTTCACCAAATTATAAGGTATATGCGGTAGATTTGCGTGGGTTTGGTGAATCCAGCTATGAAAGCCCAATCGCCGCCATTAAAGATTTCTCCGACGATTTGAAACTTTATGTTGATGAATTGCAATTAAAAAATTTCGCTTTGGTCGGCTGGTCTTTGGGAGGAACGGTCTGTCAGCAATTTTGTGCTGATTACCCGTCTTACTGTAATCGGTTATTTTTACTCGCATCAGGGTCTTCCCGCGGATATCCTTTCTACCCATTAGGTGAGGATGGATTACCAGATATTAATAATCGTCCAAAAACATTAGATCAAATAATGGACGGTGATAAAACAAAAATGGTCCAAACGGCTTACGATACGCTGAATTATGACTTTTTAAAACAAGTATGGGATATGAGCATCTATGTGAATAACCAGCCAGATGAAGAAAGATATCAAAAATATTTGGAAGACATGACTACACAGCGTAATCTGGCAGAGTGCTATCATGCATTGAACACTTTTAATATTAGTGATGGCCATAATGGACTGGTAGCAGGTGAGAATAGAGTGAAAGATATCACTATTCCGGTCATGATTGCATGGGGTGAGCATGATATGGTCGTTACAAAACAAATGACAGACGAACTCATAGAAGATTTTGGTGATCAAGCTGTTAATAAAGAATTGCAAGGCTGCGGACATTCACCACTTATTGATGATTTGGAACAGTTACTGCAGACAATGGAGGATTTTTTAATGAAGGAACAAATGAAGGAGGGGAATCGTAAATGACCCGTTTGCAAAACAAAGTGGCGATTATAACAGGGGCAGCAAATGGAATCGGTCTCCAGGCTGCAAGAACGTTTGCAAAAGAAGGAGCAAAGGTGATCATTGCTGATTTTGATCTGTCAAAAGGTGAAGAGAGTGAAAAGGAATTATTAAAAGATGGATTTGAATGCAAGTTTATTCAAGTTAATGTAGCAAGTAAAGAAAGTGTGGACGGCTTGGTTGATCAAGTATTAGCGGAGTTTGGACGCATTGATGTGTTAGTAAATAATGCTGGAATAACAAGAGATGCGATGCTTTCGAAAATGACTGTAGAGCAATTTCAGCAAGTAATCGATGTGAATTTAACCGGTGTATTCAACTGTACAAAAGCAGTTCTGGCAACAATGGCTGAACAAGGAAAAGGAAAAATTATTAGTACTTCCAGTGTATCAGGGGTCTATGGAAATGTTGGTCAAACGAATTATGCAGCCGCAAAGGCAGGAATTATTGGTATGACAAAATCCTGGGCGAAGGAACTAGCTCGTAAAGGAATTAATGTAAATGCAGTAGTTCCGGGGTTTACAGAAACGAGTATGGTCGAAGGAGTACCTGACAAGGTGATTGACCAAATAAAGGAACAAATACCGATGCAAAGGCTCGGTCGTCCTGAAGACATAGCCAATGCATACTTATACCTTGCTTCTGATGAGTCCGATTATGTAAATGGGCATGCACTCCATGTCGATGGCGGTATAATGATGTAACACGAAGGATAGAGGCCAATTCCTGTAACTGGGAATTGGCTTCTTTTTTATTGGCTACTTTCTAGAAAATTGATGTTTTTGCTATAAAATCTATAACCTGCAATGTAACTGCTGGTTGATTTCCGCTACGGACAGTTGCGCATCCTTAGGGCACGGCTTCAGCCTCCTCGCGGAAGATCACCGCTGTGGGGTCTTCAGACACGTGCTGGGACTGTGTTTACTCGCCCTACCGAAAACATTTGTTCCCGCAGGAGTCAACTGTCCTCCGCTCCAATCAACTACCATAATAGTGGAAATCATTCTCTAATCAATAGTGTGGCTACTGTCATTCCACTATAAGACACCACCCTAGCTCTGGAAAATACACGGAGACTTCTGCGGGAGCAGAGGCATCGGTGAGACAGAGCAGCGCTTTAGCGCAAGTTGGATCACCAGCCGCCCGCGAAAAGCGCAGTGTATTTCCAAGAGCGGTCGCCGGAGCACCTTATGCAGTTTAAATTCAACTGCGAGATTATAAAGCAATATTCATTACGATAAACCTGGAAGTCAGTGCATGAAAGGAGATAGAGCGACAAGCATGGTACTGGTAGTGCTGATTTACAAACGATCCCAAAATTAAAATGTAACTTTGTTGTAACTATCACTTCATATACTTGATACAGATAAGTAAGCCAAAGTTTGGATGGACGGGGAGGAATCGGGAGAATGAAATTTGATATTAATTGGTTTGAAAGTCGGGTTAGTCTGACACCAAATAAAATAGCTATTATCGATTCAGATACAAATGATTCGTGGACATATGCCGAGCTTCATCGACGAGTTACTATAGTTGGAAATTATTTCTATTCAAAAGGAATCCGGAAAGGGGATCGGGTGGCGATACTCGCTCCAAATCATATAAGTTTTTTTGATTTCTTCTTTGCTGCCATGAAGATAGGTGCAATCTTTATCCCACTAAACTGGAGATTGGCTGATGCTGAACTTGAATACGTCATAAAAGACTGTAATCCAAAAATGATTGGGATTGATCCGTTATTTGTAGACAAAATAAAATCAATTGATACAATATCAGATTTGGTAATTATTGACCACAATGATTATTTGAACGATTTGCACTCTGAACCATTCACTATAGAGACGCAATTAAAAGAGGAAGATCCTTTAGCGATGATTTACACAGGAGGAACCACTGGCCGTCCAAAAGGTGCTGTCTTATCCCATCGCTCCATTTTGTGGAACGCTCTGAATACAACAATCAGCTGGAACTTGGATCAGGATGATACGACATTGACATGCTTACCGATGTTTCATACGGGTGGATTAAATGTATATTCTTTGCCCTTGTTACTAGTTGGTGGAAAGGTCGTACTCTCTTCTGAATTCGTTCCCAATAAAGCGGTCGAAGATCTGATTACATATAAATGTACCGTCGTATTATTTGTACCCACCATGTACCACATGATTATTCAGACTGATCTGTTTAAACAATCAAGTTTCCCAGATATGAAAGTTTTTGTATCCGGTGGGGCCCCGTGCCCACTCAAAATCTATCATGCTTTTTCTGAAAAAGGCCTTGCTTTTAAGGAAGGGTATGGTTTAACGGAAGCAGGTCCGAATAACTTTTATATCGATTCGAAAGATACAATAAGTAAACCAGGCTCTGTGGGAAAAGCAATGATCTTTAATGATATACAAATTATTGGAGAGGACGGTTTGATGGTGGATCCGGGGGAAGTCGGCGAGTTATTGACAAGAGGAAACCACGCATTTGAGTATTATTGGAATAAACCGGATGAGACAAAAGAAACAATTAAAGATGGATGGATCCATACTGGGGACCTTGCCAGAAAGGATGAAGAGGGATTTGTATACATTGTCGGTAGGAAGAAAGACATGATAATTACCGGCGGAGAAAATGTGTATCCGTTGGAAGTGGAACAATGGATTGAATCCCATCAAGCTGTTGATGAAGCAGCGGTCATTGGTTTACCTGATGAAAAATGGGGCGAGATTGTCGTGGCATTTGTTGTAACCAAAATAGAGATAACACCAAAGGAACTGGAATTGCATTGCAGCAAAAAGATAACCCGATACAAGGTTCCTAAGAAATTCATCGTTATAGAAGAACTGCCGAAAACCCATGTCGGTAAAATAAATAAAACTGCATTGAAGGAGAAATTCAGCAATGCTAAAGATAGCACAGTACCTTAATTGGAATTGTGCTTTTCTTTTTTTTACTGTTTAGATAAAGATTCTAATAAAATTTTGAAAACATAACAAAGTTAGTTAAAATGAGGTTCATCACAGTAAAACCCGAACATTAAACAAAAAATATTAATAAATCGTTCGCTGTTTTATTGATTTTTTGCTTTCGATTTGTTATGCTTAAGCCGACAAATAAATACGGTACCTCATATATTTGCTGAGAATATGGCTCAGAAGTTTCTACCCAGCACCGTAAATGCTGGACTATGAGGGAAGATGATTCGTTGCGCATGTGTAATGATCTATTTGGATGCGTCCGAAGTAGCTAAGTCTATTCATCTTCTCTCATAAGGAGAGAGACGAATAGACTTTTTTTACATCAAAAAGAGAATGATATAAATCAGATAGAGAAAGAGGGATTTGATGGCTCAGATTGGCGTTATTATGGGAAGTATCTCGGATTGGGAAACGATGGAGCATACATGTAACGTACTTGAGGAATTGAACATTTCTTATGAAAAAGATGTTATATCGGCACACCGTACACCTGACGAAATGTTTACTTATGCAAAATCAGCTCGTGAACGCGGGTTGAAGGTAATTATCGCAGGAGCTGGGGGAGCTGCACATCTGCCAGGTATGGTAGCATCACAGACAACATTGCCAGTCATTGGTGTTCCTGTCCAAAGTAAGGCATTGAATGGAATCGATTCGTTACTATCCATCGTACAGATGCCGGGAGGAGTTCCAACAGCCACCGTTGCAATTGGTAAAGCTGGAGCAATTAATGCTGGAATTCTTGCAGCACAAATAATTGGGACATTTGATAATACAACAGCAGCAAACCTTGAAGACTATCGAAAAAAAATGAAGTCAAAAGTTACAGAAATGAGGGAAGACCTTGCAGAAAAATAAAAGTATACTCCCACCTCAAACAATTGGAATTATTGGTGGAGGACAACTTGGCAGAATGATGGCAATTGCAGCAAGATATATGGGCTACAAGATTGCTGTCCTTGATCCGACACCAAATTGCCCAACTGCACAGGTAGCAGATATTCAGATCACAGCAGCTTATGATGATAGGAATGCAATTAAGGAACTAACAGAAATCAGTGATGTTGTCACCTATGAATTTGAAAATGTTGATCTTAAAGCTGCTGCTTATATAGAAGAAAAAGGTAAACTTCCACAAGGTGCTTATGCGCTTGAAATTACCCAAAACCGCGAAAAAGAAAAACAATTGATGAAGAAAGCAGGTCTTCCAATCCCTCCGTTTGCAGTCGTTGCTAACGCAGAGGAGTGTAGTGAAGCATTAAAAGAGTTTACACTTCCTGCAGTTATCAAAACATGCCGCGGAGGATATGATGGGAAAGGTCAGTTAAAGATTAATTGTGCAGAAGACATAGAACAAGCTTTACAATTTGCAGAGGCAAATGAACATTGCATTATAGAGCAATGGATAACTTTTGATAAAGAAATATCAGTTGTGTTTACAAGATCCTTAACAGGGAAAATCACCTATTTTCCAATCGCAGAAAATGAACATCGTGACCATATTTTGTATCAAACAACAGTACCGGCAACGATTAGCGAACTCATCGAAGAGAAGGCATATAAAGCAGCAGAATCACTAGCTGAAAAAATGGATATTGTTGGTACTTTTGCGATTGAAATGTTTGTTAAGGGAGAAGACATCTATTTGAATGAGATGGCTCCTAGACCGCATAACTCTGGTCATTACACGATAGAAGCATGCAATATTTCTCAATTTACTCAGCACATCCGGGCAATCTGTGGCTTACCATTAACAGATATAAAGCTGCTGATGCCAACAGTAATGGTAAATGTTCTCGGTGAGGATCTGGAAGGCACATTAAAAGCAATGGCTCAAACAGAAGATGGCTTTATCCATTTATATGGAAAAGCAGAACCGAAAGCGAAGCGGAAAATGGGACATATCACATTTGTCGCCGAACATGAAGAAGCATTAAAAAAACAGATAGTGAACTTCAAGGAGGCAACACAATGATAGAACGTTACACAAGAGAAGAAATGGGAAATATTTGGACAGAAGAAAATAAATTTAAAGCTTGGCTTGAAGTTGAAATTCTTGCTTGTGAAGCATGGAGTGAACTAGGAGTAATACCGAAAGAAGATGTTAAGAAAATAAGAGAACATGCATCTTTTGATATGAACCGTATTTATGAAATAGAAGAAGAAACACGTCATGATGTGGTTGCCTTCACACGAGCAGTTTCCGAAACACTTGGTGAAGAACGTAAATGGATTCATTACGGATTAACTTCCACAGACGTAGTTGACACGGCACTATCCTATTTAATTAAACAGGCAAATGAAATTATCAGCAAAGACTTGCATAACTTCATCGAAATATTGAAAGACAAGGCTATTGAGCATAAACATACGGTAATGATGGGACGTACACACGGTGTCCACGCTGAACCGACCACTTTTGGTCTGAAGATGGCACTCTGGTATGAAGAAATGAAACGTAACCTGGAACGTTTTGAAGCGGCTGCCGAAACGATTGAATTTGGTAAAATGTCCGGCGCAGTAGGAACTTACGCTAATATTGATCCATTTATCGAGCAGTACGTTTGTGAAAAGCTGGGTACAACTCCAGCACCAGTATCAACACAGACATTACAGCGTGACCGTCATGCAGCCTACTTCTCAACGCTTGCTTTAATTGCTACTTCTGTCGAAAAATTTGCTACAGAAATTCGCGGTTTGCAAAAGACAGAAACACGTGAAGTGGAAGAACGCTTTGCAAAAGGTCAAAAAGGATCTTCAGCTATGCCACATAAACGTAATCCAATCGGTTCTGAAAACATGACGGGAATGGCACGTGTGATCCGTGGCTATATGCTGACTTCCTATGAGAATGTATCCTTGTGGCATGAACGTGACATTTCGCATTCATCAGCTGAAAGAGTCATTTTACCAGATGCGACAATCGCTTTGAACTATATGCTTAACCGCTTCGGAAACATTGTTAAAAACTTAACTGTATTTCCTGAAAATATGAAACGCAACATCGATAAAACACATGGTGTTATTTTCTCCCAGCGTGTTTTGCTTAAGTTAATTGATAAAGGAATGGCACGTGAAGCTGCCTATGATATCGTACAGCCGAAAGCAATGCAGGCATGGGAAACGGCAACCCATTTCAAACAGCTTGTCGAAGCAGATGAAATAATCGCAGGAAAAATTACCCAAGAAGAAATCGATGATTGCTTTGATTACACCTATCATTTGAAAAATGTGGATGTTATTTTCGGAAGAATTGGGTTGTAGAGAGGGGTAAAAAGGATGAAAGCAGAGCTTCTTTATGAAGGAAAAGCGAAGCAAGTTTATCAAGCACAAGGAGAGTCTGGAAAACTTGTTTTATCTTATAAAAATGACGCTACCGCTTTCAATGGGGGAAAGAAAGACTCCTTTGAAGGGAAAGGCAGATTAAATAATGAAATTTCATCACTTATCTTTAACGAACTTCATGCTAAAGGAATTGAAACCCATTTTATTGAACGGTTAAATGAGACAGAACAACTGGTCACCCAAACGGAAATTATTCCATTAGAAGTCGTTGTGCGTAACATTGCTGCCGGCAGCATTCCGAAACGATTGGGAATTGAAGAGAAAACCCCTTTTGAGAAACCGATGATTGAGTTTTTCTACAAAAATGATGAGCTCGGTGATCCGCTGATCAATGATGAACATGCATTGTACTTATCCAATGTAACCGAAGCAGAAATAAAAGAAATCAAAGAATTGGCACGTAAAATCAATACACATCTAATTGATATCTTTCGTTCAATAAATATTTCATTAGTAGATTTTAAGCTTGAGTTTGGGCGCAAATCAGGCGGAACAATCATACTTGCTGATGAAGTTTCCCCGGATACATGCCGATTATGGGATAGGACAACAGGAGAAAATTTGGATAAAGATGTTTTCCGTAAAGGTACTGGCGATTTAATTGAAGTATATGAGGAAATTTTAAAAAGGCTGGAGGCTAAAGCATGAGAAAGGTAACTGTCTATATTACATTAAAGCAAGGTGTTCTTGATCCACAAGGTAAAGCAATCCAGGAATCACTTAACTCCCTAGGGTATAACGAAATTGAAGATGCAAGAGTTGGTAAATATATTGAATTAAAGGTGGAAGATGGGCCTGCTCTTGAAGCGCGTGTTACCGAAATGTGTGACAAGTTGCTTGCAAACCCTGTTATTGAAGATTACCGCTTTGATGTGGAGGAGGCTTGGGGCTTGTGAAATTCGCTGTAGTTGTTTTTCCAGGATCAAATTGTGACCGTGATATGTACCATGCAGTAAAAGAAGTACTGCAAGCTGAAGCTGATCTTGTATGGTATGAGGATAGTAATTTAGAGAACTACGATGGAATTCTCGTTCCAGGTGGATTCTCCTATGGTGATTACTTGCGTTCAGGAGCAGTTGCTTCTACATCAAATGTCATGAAGCAAATAAAAGCACATGCGGCAAAAGGTAAACCTGTCCTTGGTGTTTGTAATGGATTTCAGATTTTGACGGAAGCTGGACTATTACCGGGAGCTCTCATGCGAAATAAAAAACTTTCATTTATGTGCCATCAGGAAGAACTGATTGTCGAAAATGCGAATACGTCATTTACTTCTGGTTATGAAAAAAGGGAAGTGGTTCGCTTCCCGATTGCTCATGGCGAAGGAAATTATTTCTGCGATGAAGAAACGTTATCAGAATTGAAGGCTAATAATCAAATCGTATTTACCTATAAGAATAACCCGAATGGATCTGTTGAAGATATTGCAGGCATTATCAATAAAGAAGGAAATGTACTTGGCATGATGCCACATCCGGAGCGTGCCGTGGAAGAATTATTAGGTAGCGCGGATGGACTACGATTATTCAAGTCTATGGTTCAAAATTGGAGGGACACCTATGCAACAAACGCATGATATCAGCCCAGAGCAAATAGAACGTGATAAATTATATCGTGAGATGGGTCTCAGTGATCAGGAATTTGAGATGGTTAAAGGCATTATGAACAGGCTTCCCAATTTCACGGAGACAGGAATCTTCTCTGTTATGTGGTCAGAGCATTGTAGCTACAAGACTTCCAAACCATTGCTTAGAAAATTTCCGACGAAAGCGCCGCATGTCCTTCAAGGTCCTGGTGAAGGTGCTGGTATTATCGACATTGGTGATAATCAGGCAGTTGTGTTTAAGGTGGAAAGTCATAATCATCCATCTGCTGTGGAACCCTATCAAGGTGCTGCAACAGGTGTTGGGGGAATCATTCGTGACGTTTTTTCCATGGGTGCGCGTCCAATCGCATCGATGAACTCACTTCGTTTTGGTAATTTAACAACCGATCGTACGAAATATCTGTTTTCGGAAGTTGTTAGCGGGATTGCAGGATATGGAAACTGTGTCGGTGTTCCAACAGTCGGAGGAGAAGTACAATTTGATGACAGCTATGAAGATAATCCGCTTGTGAATGCGATGAGTGTTGGATTAATTAATCATGATGAAATCCAAAAAGGAATTGCATCTGGAATTGGAAATACAATTCTCTATGCGGGTCCTCCAACAGGACGAGATGGGATTCATGGTGCCACATTTGCTTCTGATGACTTAGGAGAAGATGCTGCGAAAGATCGCCCTGCCGTACAAGTTGGTGACCCATTTATGGAAAAACTGCTTATTGAAGCTTGTTTGGAAGTAATTCATTCGGATGCATTAGTTGGTATGCAAGATATGGGTGCTGCCGGTCTTACTTCCTCTGCCAGTGAAATGGCGAGCAAAGCTGGAACCGGTATGGAAATGAATTTGGATCTTGTTCCACAACGCGAACAGAACATGACAGCATATGAAATGATGCTCTCCGAATCTCAAGAGCGCATGTTACTTTGTGTCAAACGTGGTCGTGAACAAGAAATTATCGATATATTTGAAAAATATGGATTGAAGGCAGTGCCAGTTGGTGAAGTAATTGAGGAGAAAGTATTCCGTATTAAACATCTGGGAGAAGTGGTTGCAGATATTCCGGTTGATTCGCTTGCAGATGATGCGCCAGTATACAATATGCCATCGCAAGAAGCAGCATATTTTAAAGAATTCCAAAAGATGGAAAGCGAAATCCCGAAAGTAGACAATCCAGCGGAAATGCTTAAAACGTTATTACAACAACCGACTATCGCAAGCAAAGAGTGGGTGTATGACCAATATGATTCGATGGTACAGACGAACACCGTTGTAACACCCGGATCTGACGCAGCCGTTGTCCGTATCAAAGGAAAAGACAAGGCACTTGCAATTACGACAGATTGTAATTCCCGTTATATTTATTTGGACCCGGAAACAGGAGGGAAAATTGCTGTAGCAGAAGCGGCACGTAATATTGTCTGCTCAGGAGCTAGACCACTTGGGTTAACAGATGGTTTAAACTTTGGTAATCCAACAAATCCGGAAGTATTCTGGCAAATGGAGAAAAGTGTGGAAGGTATGAGCCAGGCCTGTGAGCGTTTAGGAACCCCAGTAATTAGCGGAAATGTTTCCTTATACAATCAGTCAAAGGGAAAATCAATTTTCCCTACACCCGTAGTTGGTATGGTTGGGCTTCATGAATCATTGGAACATATCACGCCAAGCTATTTCCAAAACGCTGGAAATGCAATCTACGTCATTGGTAAAGCAGAAGTTGAATTCGGTGGTAGCGAGCTTCAAAACGTAATTCAAGGTAAATATGAAGGTAAAGCACCGAAAATCGATTTAAATATGGAAGCAACAAGACAAAAGCAATTGTTGGAAGCAATCCAATCCGGATTAATAGAATCCGCACATGACGTAGCAGAAGGCGGACTTGCAGTTGCTTTGGCTGAGAGTGTGTTTACAGATAATGGGCTAGGTGCTGATGTAACACTTAACGGTGAAGCAACAACTGAACTATTCAGTGAAACCCAGTCAAGATTTCTCATTACTGTTAAAGAAGAACATCAATTATTGGTTGAAAGTAAAATTCAGGATGCGTTCCAGATTGGTACTGTTACGGAGGATGGAACGTTGCGCATATCCGCTGACAACAGCCCAATTATCGAAGAAGATGTTAAACAACTCGAGAAATTATGGAGGGGAGCTATCCCATGCTTGCTGAAATCAAAGGCATAAACGAAGAATGTGGTGTATTTGGTATATGGGGACATGAGAAGGCAGCCGAATTAACGTATTATGGATTACATTCCATGCAGCACCGTGGCCAGGAAGGTGCTGGGATTGTTGTTAGTGACGGTAAGGAACTGAAAGCACATAAAGGGTTAGGGCTTGTTAATGATGTGTTTAAGCATGCTAAATTTGATGATCTCGCCGGTCAATCCGCAGTCGGACATGTTCGATATACGACACAAGGCGGTCGCGGGATTGAAAACGTTCAACCTTTATTATTCCAATCCCAAAGCGGTGGGCTGGCGTTAGCGCATAATGGAAACCTCATGAATGCACATAAGCTTCGCGGAGAACTTGAAGAGCAAGGGAGTATATTACAAACCTCATCGGATACAGAAGTGCTTGCACATCTAATCAAACGCAGTGGTAACAAAACGAATGAAGAAACGATTGCTAATGCGCTAAATCAAGTTGTCGGTGCTTACGCTTATCTCATTATGAAAGAAGATAAAATGTATGCAGCCCTTGATCCAGCCGGCATACGTCCATTATCAATTGGTAGACTTGGTGATGCTTATGTCGTTGCTTCTGAGACTTGTGCATTTGATCAAATAGGTGCGACATTTGAACGCGAAGTTTTGCCGGGCGAACTGGTAACAATTAGTGATGAGGGTATCAAATCAACTAGATTTGCACCACGTAATGGCAGAAAAATGTGTGCAATGGAATATGTATATTTATCCAGACCAGACAGCAATGTAAATCATGTTAATGTTCATTCATCCCGAAAACGAATGGGGATCGAACTTGCTAAAGAATCACCGGTGGAAGCAGATATTGTAGTCGGGGTTCCTGATTCCAGTATTTCAGCTGCCATTGGTTATGCAGAAGAGAGCGGTCTGCCATACGAAATGGGAATCATTAAAAACCGCTATGTTGGAAGGACATTTATACAACCTTCTCAAGAACTGCGTGAACTTGGAGTGAAGCTGAAATTGTCTCCTGTACGTGGGATTGTAGAAGGCAAACGAATTGTCATGATTGATGATTCGATTGTACGTGGTACGACAAGCAGGCGAATTGTACAAATGTTAAAAGACGCAGGCGCATTAGAGGTTCATGTTCGAATTGCTTCACCTGCCATTAAGAACCCATGTTACTACGGGATTGATATGTCAACTCGAAAAGAACTGATCGGGGCCAATAATACACCAGAAGAAATAGGTGAAATTATAGGTGCAGACAGTGTTGCTTATTTATCGGAAACAGGATTGGAAGAAGCAATCGTAAAAGATAAAACAATCAATCAGGGAGTTTGTATGGCATGTATGACAGGAAATTATCCTGTGACGAAAGACGGAGAAACTGAAATCCAATATACTAAATGTTAATGGATAGGAGTGGGGACTAGAGTCCCTGCTTCTATGATCACAATTATGCTTAGAGGATGTGTCAAACATGTCAGATGTATATAAAAATGCTGGAGTAGACGTAGAAAAGGGTTATGAAGCTGTTGAGCGAATGAAAAAGCATATCGCAAAAACGACTCGTCCAGAAGTTCTTGGAGGTATCGGTTCATTTGCAGGATTATTTGACCTTTCCGGCTTTAACTATAAGGAGCCTGTAATGGTTTCAGGAACTGACGGTGTTGGAACGAAATTGAAACTTGCCTTTGAAATGGATAAACATGATTCTGTCGGAATAGATTTAGTTGCCATGTGCGCGAATGACATTGTTGCACAAGGAGCACAACCACTATTTTTCCTTGACTACATCGCATGTGGGAAAAATGACCCTGCGATGATCGAACAAATTGTTTCCGGTATTGCAGGTGGTTGTGTCGATGCAGGCGCAGCACTTATCGGTGGAGAAACAGCAGAAATGCCTGGGATGTACAGCGAGAATGAATATGATTTGGCTGGGTTTGTTGTAGGGATTGCCGAAAAATCAAATCTTGTTACAGGTGAATCCATTGAAGCAGGTGATGTGGTTATAGGTCTTGGCTCCAGTGGCATTCATTCCAATGGTTATTCATTGGTTCGAAAAATTATTGAAGATTTGGACTTAAAAGAGTCATACGAAGGTCTCTCAAAAACCCTAGGTGACACAGTAATGACACCGACCAAAATTTATGCGAAGCCAGTAGCTGCAGTTTTAAAAGAAACGAATGTAAAAGGCATCTCACATATTACAGGTGGCGGTTTTTATGAAAATTTCCCTCGTATGATGCCGAGTGGCCTAGGTGTGGAATTGAATAAGGGGACCTGGCACGTACCAGAAATTTTCTCATTCCTTCAAAAACAAGGAAATATTCCAGAAAAAGATATGTATGGAGTATTCAATATGGGTATTGGTATGGCACTTGTAGTCTCTTCGGAAGCTGTCGATCTTACACTCTCGTTGTTGAAAGAAAATGGTGAGGAAGCAACTGTTATTGGAACGGTGACGAGCAATGAAGGAGTGCATTTCACATCATGAGTAACGTGAGGGCGGCAGTTTTTGCCTCTGGAACGGGAAGCAATTTTCAAGCCATCATGGAGACAGAATCCCTCGCATGCGAGGTAGCACTTCTCGTATGTGATAAGCCGCAAGCAATTGTGCTAGAAAGAGCCAAAACATATAATGTTCCAACATTTATATGTGATCCGAAACAATTTGCTTCTAAAGCGGAGTATGAACAAGTAATCGTAGAAAGACTCCAAGAGGCAGAGATTTCCTGGATTTTCTTGGCAGGATATATGCGAATTGCCGGGCCTACTTTGCTACAGGCTTACGAGGGAAAAATCGTAAATATCCACCCTTCCCTACTTCCTGAGTTCCCAGGAATAGATGCCATCGGACAGGCATTTAAGGCCGGAGCGAAGAGAACTGGAGTTACGGTTCATTTTATTGATGAAGGAATTGACACGGGGCCAATTATTGCACAGGAAACAGTTACCATTCAGGAGAAAGATACAGAAACATCGTTGAAAGAAAAAATACAAAAAGTGGAGCATGAGCTGTATCCACGGGTGATCAATCAACTTCTACAATCAAAGTGAGGGATATGTCATGAGTAAAAGAGCACTGATTAGTGTTTCGGATAAAAGTAACATTGAAGATTTTGCCAAAGGCTTGGTTGAAGCAGGCTATGAGATCATTTCGACTGGTGGTACGTTACGTGCGCTAGTGAATGCTGGGATTAAAGCGAAAGCTGTCGATGAAATCACAGGTTTTCCAGAAATAATGGATGGACGTGTAAAAACTTTGCATCCATTCGTCCATGGAGGATTGCTTGGTAAACGTTCCAATCCAGAACATATGAAACAGATGAAAGAAAACAATATTTCACCAATTGATGTCGTTGTCGTTAATTTGTACCCTTTTAAACAGACCTTGGAAAAAGATAACGTTTCGAAAGAGGAAATTATTGAAAATATTGATATTGGTGGTCCAACAATGCTTCGTTCTGCTGCTAAAAACTTTGAAGATGTGGCAGTTGTTGTGGATCCTTCTGATTATGATAGCGTATTGGAGGCAATACAGGAAGACAAGCTCGATAAGGAACTTCTGCAACAGCTTGCAGCTAAAGTTTTCCGTCATACTGCCAATTATGATGCGATGATTTCACAATATTTCATGGGAGAAACAAAAGAGGAATTCCCGGAAACGTATACCGTTACATATGAAAAAGTACAGGACCTTCGTTATGGTGAAAACCCGCACCAACATGCAGCATTTTATAAAAATCCAACAGATAAAAGCACGAGTCTTGCTACTGCAAAACAACTGCATGGTAAAGAATTATCCTATAACAACATTCAGGATGCAAGTGCAGCTTTGGAAATCTTGGCAGAATATAATGACCCAGCAGCTGTAGCTGTCAAACATATGAATCCTTGTGGGATTGGTGTAGCAGAAACAATTTCAGGGGCCTTCGGACGTGCATATGATGCTGATCCCATTTCGATTTTTGGTGGAATCGTAGCATGTAATCGTGAAATTGATGTAGCTACTGCAGAGAAACTAAGTGAGATATTCCTTGAAATTGTTATCGCACCTGGGTTTACGAAAGATGCACTGGAAGTTTTAACAAGGAAGAAGAATATTCGCTTACTTGAACTAGAATTAAAGAAAAGTGAAACTGCTACGAAGAAACTTACAACCGTTAGTGGAGGCGTATTGATTCAAAACAGTGATAATGGAACGGTTACTCTTGACGATTTAACAGTTGCAACAAAGCGCAAGCCCACAGATGCAGAACTTGAAAATTTACTGTTTGCCTGGAGAGCTGTTAAGCATGTAAAATCAAATGCAATTTTGCTGGCAAAAGATAATCAGACAATTGGTGTCGGTGCTGGACAAATGAATCGTATTGGCTCTGCCAATATCGCAATTGAGCAAGCAGGAGAAAAAGCAAAAGGAGCAGTATTGGCTTCGGATGCATTTTTCCCAATGCCTGATACAGTGGAAGCAGCAGTAAAAGCAGGAATCACGGCGATTATCCAACCGGGTGGTTCCAAGCGCGACCAGGATTCTGTCGATGTTTGTGATGAATACGGAATAGCGATGGTATACACAGGAATGCGTCACTTCAAACATTAAAAATGATGATGAGGAGGCCACTGCTTTGGGGCTTCCTGATGTTTCTTAAAAGGGGGCAATAATATCGTGAATGTACTAGTAGTCGGACGGGGCGGACGTGAACATAGCTTGGTGATGAAACTTGCTGAAAGTAGTCAAATTACAAACCTGTATGCTGCACCAGGAAATGGTGGTATTTTGGACCAGGCAGTTTGTATTGACATTGATGAAATGGATATCGAAGGGCTTGTAAAATTTGCAAAAGAAGAAGCAGTCGATTTGACGATTGTTGGTCCAGAGAATCCATTAAATGCAGGAATTGCCAATCGTTTTCATCAAGAAGGTTTGCCTGTATTTGCGCCTACTAAGGAAGCAGCTCTTCTGGAAGGTAGCAAAAGCTATGCGAAAGAATTCATGAAAAAATATGATGTACCTACTGCTGATTATGCTGTTTTTACCGACGCTCAGGAAGCGAAAGCATATATTGAGGAAAAGGGAGCACCGATCGTCGTTAAAGCGGATGGTCTTGCTGCAGGTAAAGGTGTCATTGTAGCCTTGACGAAAGAAGATGCACTTCAGGCTGTTGATGATATGCTCGTATCCAAGGAATTTGCCAGTGCGGGTGCAACGGTTGTCATTGAAGAATTTTTGGAGGGCAAAGAATTCTCGCTGATGGCATTTGTTCATGAAAATCAAGTATTTCCAATGGTAACAGCAAGAGATCATAAACGAGCTTTTGATAATGATCAAGGCCCGAATACAGGCGGTATGGGAGCATTTGCCCCTGTTCCTGATGTTACTCGTGAACATCTTGATTTTTCCATGGAGCAAATCTTGCAAAAAACAGCGGATGGAATGATGACAGAAAATCGTGCTTTTACAGGCATTTTATATGCAGGGTTAATTATGACTGCGAAGGGCCCTAAAGTGATTGAGTTCAATACTCGATTTGGAGACCCGGAAACACAAGTCGTTTTGCCGTTATTGAAAAATGATCTTATTCAAGTTTTTACAGATGTACTGAGCGGAAGAAATCCTAAACTCATTTGGGAAGACGCGTCATGTGTTGGGGTAGTGCTTGCTTCCCAAGGATATCCTGGTTCCTATGAGAAAGGTGCTACTATTCCTGAATTTACCGAGTCAGCGAGCACATTTATTGTTCATGCTGGTACAAAGCAAGAAGATGATGCCCTTGTTTCGGATGGTGGTCGTGTCCTACTTGTCGGTTCAAAAACTCCAACCCTCGATGCTTGCGCAAAAGATGTTTACGAGTTGCTCGAAAAGGTAAACACAAATGGAGATTTCTTTTATCGAAAAGACATTGGAAAACAGTAAACGATACCGAATCATCTGCATACATGTGGATGGTTCGTTTTTTTTAATAAAGGCTCCTTTCGAAATGTTCGTTGCTTTATAACCATTGCAGTTGGGATAAAATGCGAACTAGATAAGTTACTTCGGCGACCGCTCTGGGGAAATATACTTGCGGTTCGCGGGCGGCTGGTGAGCCCCTTCATGCTGACGCATTTCAGTGTCTAACCTATGCCTTTTCTCCCGCTGGAGTCTTCGTATATTTCCCCAGAGCTGGTTTTAAGCTTACAAACTGATAACTACATTAGTGATTTATAAAATTCATATCACCGGGCTTCACCAGTACGGGTGAGCGGCGGGCGGTGACTCCTGCGGGAAAAGCACGTGTCTGAAGACCTGAAGAGTGGTTTTCTCTTCGGGGCTGAGGCCGTGCCCGCGGAAAGCATCCGCCCAGAGCGATCCCGGACGGCGGGAAAAGCAGTTACTTAAAGAAACTAAACAACCAGCAGTTACTTAGGAGTTTATATATATTGTGGCAAATACAATTCCTTTCGGTGGGACGAGTAACCGCAGTTCCAATCTTCTTAGCCTTAATGAATTAAGTGATTCGCGAAAAAAACGTTTCATACATTCAAGCTTATTCCTTCTAAATGGAGTTAAAAATTTTTCCTTATATTTACAACAACTTTACTTAATTAAAGTGAAAAATATGTTAAAATAGAGAAAATGACTTATTGGAGAGTTGACAGATATGATGGAAAATGGATTGAATTGGAGAAATCGTGAACTCAGACAACATGTAAAAGTAGTCGATGGGTTAGAGGCACCTACACTTGTACTTTCTAATGCTACTTATTTGAACGTATATACAAAACAATGGCTTGAGGCAAATATATGGATTTTTGACGAACGGATTGTGTATGTCGGTGCCAAATTACCAGATGATTTAGCAAATATAGAAGTGGTTGATTGTACTGGAAAATATTTAGTGCCTGGTTATATTGAGCCGCATTCACATCCATTTCAGCTTTCAAATCCGGAAGATATAGCTTTACACGCTGCAAAATTCGGAACAACTACATTAATCAACGATAATTTGACATGGAATTTTTTGTTGGACAAAAAGAAAGCGTTTTCTATTTTGGATGAGTTTAGAAAATTACCGGTTTCTATGTACTGGTGGGCCCGTTTTGATTCACAAACAGCATTACAGGATGAAGAACAATACTTTAATACACCGGATGTGCTTTCGTGGCTTTCCCATCCAAGTGTTGTACAGGGTGGAGAATTGACTGGATGGCCGAGTCTGCTCGACGGTAATGATCGATTACTGTATTGGATTCAGGAAGCGAAAAGACTTGGAAAACCGGTAGAAGGACATCTTCCAGGAGCTTCTGTAAAAACACTAACAAAAATGAAACTGCTTGGTGTAAGTGCAGATCATGAATCGATGACTGGTGAGGAAGTGATGAACCGCCTGCAAATGGGTTATAGTGTAGGCTTACGCTATTCTTCCATTAGACCGGACTTACCAAAGCTTATAGAAGAAATTCTCGAGGCAGGTCTTGAATCGTTTGATAATCTGACAATGACGATGGATGGACCACCTCCAGAATTTATGAAAGATGGCATCATGAATGTATGTCTTGAAATTGCCATCGAAAAAGGGATTCCACTGGAAGAGGCATACCGGATGGCGAGCTATAATGCTGCAAGACACCTTCACTTGGATGAGCAGATTGGCAGTATTGCACCAGGAAGAATAGCTCATATTAATATTTTAAAAGAAAAATCAAATCCTCACCCAGAGAGTGTGTTGGCAAAAGGTCAATGGGTAGTAAAAAATTCAGAACATCAGGTCTATGAATCAATCATTGACTGGAAACAATTTAATATTGGGCCAATGGAATTTGACTGGCACCTGGACGAAGGAGATTTGCAATTCTCAGCACCTGTAGGTATGGAAATGGTTAATAATGTTATTGTAAAACCATACACAATTGATACTGATATTTCGGTAGAAGATTTGTCAGCAACGAATGGAGACCAGTTTCTGCTTTTATTAGATAAAAAAGGAAAATGGCGAGTAAATACTGCTATACGTGGATTTGCTCCTAAATTAGGCGCTTTGGCCAGTACATTTTCTGCTTCTGGTGATCTTATTTTTATCGGGAAAAACAAAAAAGATATTCTTCTTTCATGGAAGCGATTGAAGGAAATCGGTGGGGGAATTGTGCTCGTGCACGAAGGAAAAGTACTTGTAGAAATTCCGCTTGATTTAGGTGGAACAATGTCAGAAATTAAGATAGATACCCTTATATCGAAAGAAAGAAAATTAAAAGAATATCTTAAAGGATTTGGGTATGTTTTTAATGATCCAGTATACAGTCTGCTTTTTCTGTCAGCGATACATCTACCATTTATTCGAGTTACCCAACAGGGGTTAATGGATGTAAAGAATAGAGAAATTCTCTTCCCAGCAACAATGAGGTAGCATATAATAGGATAGTATTAGACTACAATAGAGAAAGCGTGTTGGGGTATGAGAAAGTTATTTTTCGTGTTACTTGCAGTTTTTGTTGTTTTCCTTGCGGGCTGTTCCAAAGAGGAACTTCCGGCGAGTGATAATGGAACAAAAGGAAATGACCTCGGTAGTGAAAAAGCCAAGACCGAGGTACCTGAAAAAATGGAGGGAAAGGAAACTATTTTCCCGCTTACAGGTATTGAAACAGATGAAGAAGTGGATAATCGTATCATAAGTGTTATGGTAAATAATCATCCAGCTGCCAGACCACAGTCGGGATTGTCAGAAGCGGACATTGTATTTGAAATCCTTGCAGAAGGTATGATCACTCGATTGCTTGCCTTCTACCAAAGCGAGATGCCTGATGTGATCGGTCCGGTAAGAAGTGCTAGAGAATATTACTTCGAACTTGCTAATGGATATGATGCACTATATGTGTACCATGGAGCGGCTAACTTTGTGAATGATATGATTGCAAATCGGGGAATTAACTATTTGGATGGCGCGATTTATGATAATGATGGTAATCTATTTAAACGGGAGTCTTTCCGTAAAGCCCCACATAATTCCTACTTATTGCTAGATGCGGTTTATGATATGGCAGAAGGTAAAGGTTACGAGACAGCCGCTTCCCATGAGCCTTTGGAATTTTTGGCAAATGAAGAAGTAGAGAATTTGTCAGGAGAAACGAAGAAGCATGTTAAAATTGTTTATAGTAATAACCCTTCGTGGATTGTGGAATACTCCTATGATGAAGCAAATGGCAACTACTCCAGATCAAGTGATGGAGAGCAGACAATAGAGTTAAATTCAGAAGAACCTATTGTATTGGACAATGTCTTTATTGTAGAAACTTCCCATGAAGTAATCGATGATGCCGGAAGAAGAGCAGTAGATATGGAATCAGGTGGCAGTGCTTATTTAATCCAAGAAGGTCACGTGCAGGAAGTTCAATGGGAAAATAGAGAAGGGCGAATTGTTCCTGTAAAGGATGGCGAGCTCGTTGGTTTTGTACCTGGGAAAACATGGATTAATGTAGTGCCGACAAATCCTGGAATGCAGCAATCTGTAACTTTTTCAAACTAGTAAAATGATCAGGAGGTTTTTCTGTGCAAATTGATAAATTACGCGGAGAGCAGTTGGACCAACTGTTCGATGCGATTTTATCATTAAAAGACCGGGAAGAATGTTACCGATTTTTTGATGATATAGCAACCATGTCAGAGATTCAGTCGATTTCGCAGCGATTACAGGTTGCGAAAATGCTGACAGATGGTAACACCTACAGTGCGATTGAAAAAGAGACAAAAGCGTCGACGGCGACCATTTCTCGTGTCCGTCGCTGTATTAATTATGGCAGTGATGGATATCAGATGGTATTAGAGAGAATAAGTGAAAAAGAATAGAAACCGGCAGCCCTAAGGTGGGTTGGCGGTTTCTAATTTTTTATTAATATTTGATAGTCGCCGATAAACTTCCCGCATTCGCCGATAAAACAAATAATCCGCCGATAAACTCACCACGTTCGCCGATAAAAAAGAAAATGAGCCGATAAACAGACCGCATCCGCCGATAAAACGTAACACCTCCTTTTGGCTTTATAAAAAGATTAGCCATATCCCTAAATTCCGCCTAACATTTTTGGTATAATAAACTAATGAATTCTGTTGATGGAGGATACGACTGTTGAAGAAGATAAATGAATGGAAACATATATTTAAACTCGACCCGGCAAAAGAAATTTCCGATGAACATTTGGATTTGATTTGTGAATCAGGAACAGACGCTATTATTGTAGGTGGAACGGATAATATGACTTTGGACGGTGTACTCGATTTATTATCACGAATACGCCGCAGCCATACGGTTACCTGCATATTAGAAGTATCTGAGGAAGAAATACTTACTCCGGGATTTGACCATTATTTTGTACCGATGGTGTTGAATTCCAAGGATAAGAAATTTATGATGGATATTCAACATAAGGCGATTAAAGAATATATCGATATGATGGAATTTAGTGAGGTATTTTTTGAAGGATATTGTATATTAAATGAAGATTCCAAGGCTTTTAAGCATACAAACAGTTTTCTACCAGATGCTGGCGATGTGAAAGCTTATGCGTATATGGCAGAGCATGTTTTTCACCTGCCAATTTTTTATGTGGAATACAGCGGCACATACGGCGACCCGAAGCTTGTGGAAGAAGTGAAAGAAGAGCTGGATAATACGATGCTTTTCTACGGTGGTGGTATCGAAAACAGTATGCAGGCGCAGGAAATGAAAGAACATGCAGATGTTATTATTGTTGGAAATAGTATTTATACCGATATTAAAAGTGCATTAAAAACAGTAAAAGCAATAAATTGATTCAAGGGACGGTGTAGTGATGAGTCAGAAGATAGATGATATGATAAATGGATTAAATAAGGAACAGCAGGAAGCTGTACGACATACAGAAGGCCCGCTACTTATTATGGCAGGTGCAGGGAGTGGTAAAACGAGAGTGTTAACACATCGTATTGCCTATTTAATGGGGGAGAAAGAGGTTTCCCCAAGGAATATCCTTGCAATTACGTTTACAAATAAGGCTGCTAGAGAGATGAAAGAACGTGTTCGGAAACTAGTTGGCTCTCAGGGCGAATATATGTGGGTATCCACATTCCACTCGATGTGTGTACGTATTTTGCGCCGAGATATTGACCGGATTGGCTATAATAGCAGTTTTACAATATTGGACAGTGGAGATCAATTGTCTGCTATTAAACAAGTACTTAAAAATTTGAACATGGATCCCAAAAAGTTTGACCCACGTGCAATGCTTGGACAAATAAGCTCTGCGAAAAACGAATTGATTACAGATCAAGAATTCAGCAAAAATGCAGGTAATTTCTATGATAATCAGGTGGCCCAGGTTTATGAAGGCTATCAGAAGATGCTTCGGAAAAACCAGTCACTCGATTTTGATGATCTAATTATGCAGACGATCCACCTCTTTGATCGAGTGCCAGAAGTATTAGAATATTATCAGCGTCGCTTTCAGTATATTCATGTGGATGAGTATCAGGATACGAACCATGCCCAGTATTTTCTCGTGAAACAGCTGGCAAGCCGTTATCAGAACCTATGTGTTGTAGGTGACTCGGATCAGTCTATTTATCGCTGGAGAGGTGCAGATATAGCAAATATCCTATCTTTTGAAAAGGACTACCCAAAAGCACGCTCGGTCTTCCTCGAACAAAATTACCGTTCAACGAAATCCATCCTTGCAGCAGCAAACAAAGTAATCGGAAATAACGCGGGACGCAAGCCGAAAAATCTTTGGACACAAAATGTAGAAGGACAGAAGATTAGTTATTTCCAAGGAGCTACGGAACAGGAAGAAGCACTTTATGTGACGGATAAGATTCAGGAACTGACTCGCAATAAAGGATTTTCTCCAAGTGATGTTGCGATTTTATATCGAACAAATGCACAATCCCGTGCGATTGAGGATACATTTCTGAAGTCTGGGATCAACTATCAAATGGTCGGGGGACAAAAGTTCTACGAGCGTAAAGAAATTAAGGATATGGTAGCCTATTTACGTTTGATCACGAACCCAGAAGATGATCTTAGCTTTGAACGTGTCGTAAACGAACCGAAACGCGGAATCGGGAAAACCTCTGTGGAGCGACTTAGAGCATATGCCATGCAACATGATATTTCATTTTATGATGCAGTAAAAGAAGTTGACTTTACGGGCGTATCTGCAAAAGCAGCAAATGCACTCGCTGAATTTGGAAACTTAATCAAAACATTAACACAGCAACAAGAATTCCTGACTGCAACAGATATGGTTGAAGCGGTTCTTGAACGGACAGGCTATGAACAAATGCTTGAAAACGAAAAATCAATTGAAGCACAGAGCCGTCTGGAAAACTTAGAAGAGTTTATGACAGTTACAAAGGATTTTGAAGAAACAAGTGAAGACAAAACATTGATCGCATTCCTGACAGATCTTGCCTTGATTGCAGACATTGACCGTGTGGATGAAGAAGACCCTGACAATGTTGCGAAAATCACACTTATGACACTGCATGCAGCTAAAGGACTTGAGTTCCCAGTCGTCTTCTTAATTGGGATGGAAGAAAATGTTTTCCCGCACAGTCGTTCCATGATGGATGATGAGGAAATGCAGGAAGAGCGCCGTCTGGCATATGTAGGCATTACCAGAGCGGAGAAAGAACTCTACCTGACTCATGCGAAGATGCGTACGCTTTACGGTAAAACAAATATGAATCCAATTAGCCGCTTTATCAACGAAATCCCGCAAGAATTGATTGATGGTATTGAACAAGCAAATACTTCTATGTTCGGTGTCAGATCATTGGATCGACAGAAGGATCAACCTGCTCCTATCAAAAGGAGAGCAGAACGTATGCAAAAAACAACCGGTGCAGAGAGCAAAAGTTGGGCTGCCGGTGATAAAGCGACCCATAAGAAATGGGGAGTTGGAACTGTCGTTAAGGTTCAAGGTGACGGAGAGAAAATGGAATTGGATGTTGCCTTCCCGGCTCCCGTTGGTATCAAACGACTCCTTGCAAAATTTGCCCCAATAACGAAAGAATAGGAGTGCCGTGGTGATGGATAAACAAAAAGCAGCGAATCAAATAAAAGCATTGGTAGAATTATTGAATCAATATGGCTATGAATATTATGTGCTTGATCAGCCAAGTGTACCTGATGCTGAATATGACGAGAAGCTCAGGGAACTCAGTCAATTAGAGCAGGAATATCCTGAGCTTAAAGTAGATGATTCCCCGACCCAGCGTGTAGGCGGGAAACCACTAGATGCGTTTAAGAAGGTACAGCATAATGTGCCGATGCTTAGTCTTGGCAATGCATTTAATGAACAAGATCTGAGGGATTTTGCAAAACGAGCTAGCGGTGGGACAGACGAGCCAATCACATTCGTTTGTGAGCTTAAAATCGACGGACTTGCCATTTCACTAACTTATGAAAATGGAAAGTTTGTCCGTGGAGCTACACGAGGGGATGGCACAACAGGGGAGGATATTACGAATAACCTGAAGACAATCCGAAGTATCCCACTCTCCATTAAAGAAAAAGGGACACTTGAAGTACGTGGAGAAGCTTTTATGCCACATAAATCGTTTCTTGCCTTGAATGAAGCGAGAGAAGAAAAAGAAGAAGAACCCTTTGCGAATCCAAGAAACGCGGCTGCGGGATCATTAAGACAACTTGATCCGAAGATTGCGGCAAAGCGTAATCTCGATATCTTTTTATATGGAGTTGGTGAGTGGGATGGCAGTCCTATTTCAACACATAGTGAACGGCTTGAACAATTAAAACAGCTTGGCTTTAAGACGAATCCGGAATGGAGGAAATGCACAAACATCGATGAAGTTATCGAATATGTGACCTACTGGACCGAGGAACGTCCAAACTTATCCTATGAAATCGATGGAATCGTTGTTAAGGTTGACGATCTCAATCAACAAGAAGAATTAGGGTATACTGCAAAAAGTCCCAGGTGGGCGATTGCCTATAAGTTCCCTGCTGAGGAAGCAATCACTAAACTTAGGGAAATCGAGTTAAGCATTGGGAGAACAGGCGTTATTACACCGACTGCTATTTTAGATCCAGTAAAAGTCGCTGGTACAACCGTACAGCGTGCATCGCTTCATAATGAAGATTTAATCCGTGAACAAGATATTCGGATTGGAGATACCTTGGTTATTAAAAAAGCCGGTGATATTATTCCGAAAGTAGTTCGTGCTGTGATTGAAAAAAGAACGGGTGAAGAAAAGGAATTTCATATGCCAACGGAATGCCCGGCATGTGGCAGTGAATTGGTCAGGCTTGAAGAAGAGGTCGCATTGCGTTGTATTAATCCAAACTGTCCTGCACAATTGATGGAGGGACTTATTCATTTTGTTTCGAGAAATGCCATGAATATCGATGGACTGGGAGAGAAAGTAATCATTCAACTTTTCCAGGAAAAATTGATTCATACCATGGCCGATTTATATCGATTGAATCGTGAAGAATTGCTTCGTCTAGAACGGATGGGTGAAAAATCAGTCACTAATTTGCTCGAATCCATCGAAACTTCCAAAGGAAATTCCTTGGAAAGGCTCTTATTTGGACTTGGCATTCGTTTTATTGGAGCAAAGGCAGCAAAAACACTTGCTATGGAATTTGAAACAATGGAAAAGTTGCAGGTGGCAACTTTTGATGATCTAATTGCAGTCGATGAAATTGGTGACAAAATGGCTGACTCCATTGTTCAGTATTTTTCAGAAGACAAAGTAACAGAACTGTTGAATGATTTACGTGAGCTAAATCTGAATATGGAATACACAGGACCAAAGAAGGCGCAACTGGATGATGATTCTGTATTTGCAGGAAAAACAGTTGTATTGACTGGAAAAATGGAAGAATTCTCACGAGATAAAGCAAAAGAAATGATTGAATCCTTAGGCGGAACAGTTACTGGAAGTGTGAGCAAAAAAACAGATCTCCTCATTGCAGGAGAGGATGCGGGTTCCAAATATGATAAAGCACAAAGTTTAGGTATTGAAATATGGGATGAAGCGCAACTAAAAGATGTTGTGGAAAGGTAAGGAGTGTTTTCGTTGAAAAAAATAAGCACGTTGCTACTATGTACACTCCTTTTTATCACAGGCTGTGTGCAAAATTCAAACGAGGAAGAAGTTTTGCAAAACGATGAGGATATTGCAGAACCGGAGACATCCATTGTACCAAGTTATCAATTATCCGATGAAAATTACCGAATGATTCTTCCTTATAAAACAAGTGAAGCAAGAGGGGTCATCGTAAATCAGATGGCTAATCGGATTGACATTGATGAAATGGAAGAAGGACTCAGAAGATTGTCTAAAGAAGTATATGACCCGGAGGAATTATATTTTCAGGAGGGACAATACTTAGATTCAAGTACCATATTTACTTGGATTGATGAGCTTAATCCAGTATTAAACGAGGATGCCAATATAGAAACACACCGGGATAATCCGAGGTATTTATCCCATATATTGGAACAAAATTATATGAAACATAATGAAGATCAAAGTGTTGAGCTTGCAGGTATCTCCCTTGGAATTGCGATGAAATCCGTGTATCGTTTCACCGCAGAAGGTGTTGGACCATTTTATGAAGATATTCCTAAAGAAGAGATGTTGTCAGAGGGGAATAAGATTGCTCAAGCAATTGTCCAGCAAATTCGCGAAATGGAAGGATTGACGGAAGTCCCAATTATGATCGCTCTGTATCAGGAGGAAGAACAAGCCTCACCCGTACCAGGGAATTTTGTTGCAAAAGTAAATGTCCCAGGAGGAAGCAGCTCTGTCGACGGTTGGGAATCAATAAATGAAGAAAATATTCTCTTTCCATCCGATGAGGGAAGGGAAAAATATTACGATGATCACGAAATTGTATCTAGTTTTGGTACTGAAATTTCCCAGTTTTTCCCTAACTATGTTGGATTAATTGGTGAGGGATTTTATATCGATGAAGAACTCCAAAAGTTAACCATTGAAGTACCTATAGAGTTTTACGGTAAAGCGGAAGTTCTTGGCTTTACACAATATGCCTACGGGCTGGTTCAGGAAATGTTCCCTAATTACTATGACCTGGAAATAAATATCACTTCAAGTCAAAAGATGGAAAGTCTAATATACCGTGATGGAGGAGATGAAACTCCTACCGTTCATATTTTTGATTAAAAAAGTAGATAGTTAATGGAATGCCATGAGAAATTAATGGCATTCTTGATGCTTTTAGTTATTGTAATATTCCATTTTTGAAATGTGCTATACAACTTACTACAAATTTCCCACTTTCTGAGGATTTTTATCCCGAGAACCTGTAAATTTTCTTATTTTAGGAAAACCAGAAACTTATTTACGCTTTAATTCGCGTATTCACCCTATGTTTTTCCCAATATGCATTCTTGAAAACTATGATATAATTAAGTTAATTAAAATATTTTGAATTTGATGATAGGGTGGGTATTTTGATAGAGATAGGATCATTTATTAAATTACAGCGTGCCAAACAGGAAATGACTTTAGGTGAACTTTCTGAAGGGATTGTATCTGTATCCTATTTATCAAAAATTGAAAACCAAAAAACCCAGGCAAGTCCAGAGACGATCCAATTACTTTGTAACCGCCTAGGGATTGAAGTGGACAACAGTCAGGAAGAAGCCATCAAAGAGAAATGCAAGCAATGGTACGGCATGTTGTTTGAAGTAAACAACAAAGAAGAAATTATAGCTACATACAAAGAAATCCAGGCAATGATGGATAAGAACCTCTCAGATAGTCTCATGATGTTCGAGATTCATAAGATAAGGTATTTTTTAATCTTAGGTGATTTTGATGAAGCACTGAAAAAGATAAATGAACTAAATGAAATATCCAGTACCTTTGATAACTTGCAACAATTTTATTGGTATAAGTTTAGAGGGAATTACATTTCAGTTAATGGTGATTTTAATCAGGCACTCCACATGTATAAACTCTCAGAAGAAAGAATAAACAAGATTGATATAGATGAAAAAGAAGCTGTGGATATTCAGTATATTATCGCAGTTACTCACAGTAAGCTTAGAAATACTTTAGAAGCTATTGAGTATGCTAATAAATCCCTTGAAATTTATATGAAACAATATAATTTTATTCGTTGTGCGCAATGCCATAATATTCTAGGCATTTCTTTTAGGCGTATTAAACTGTATGATAAAGCAATAAAAAATTTCAACTTGGCACTGCATCTTGGCAAGCTAGAAAAGAATAAACAATTAATTCAACTTACTAATCAAAACTTGGGTTTCCTATATTCAACAAAAGGTGAATCTGTTGAAGCGATTCAATACTATAAAGAAATCATAGATGATGCTGAACTCTATATAGGAGAAAAAGTTGAGACTTTAGCTTCTTTAGTAAGAGAATATTACAATATCGAAAATTACGATGGAGCTAAGGAAAGTATTGAATATGGTCTCGAGTTAATCTCTCGGTTGGATGATATAGAACCTTACAGGGTCTTTTATTACATTATTTATACTTATAATTATTTATTAAGTGAACAATTTGCTGAATTTGAAGATATGTTAGTTAAACAATTTTTACCGTATCTAAAAAAGCAGAAGGACTATGCAAGCATAATTGTCTATGCAGAATTATTAGCTAAGCATTATGAAAGACTCTATAAATATAAAGATGCTACAAAATATTACAAAGAGGCTAACTTTGCCTATGAGCAAATTTCTAATATTTAATATTTCCTTGAAGGAGGGGAGTAATATGAGAAAATTATTAGCAGGACTTTCATTAGGTGCTCTATTAGTAGGTGGATTTGCATTTGCGCAAGATTCTAATCCAGTAGACCTTACTATGGATAAAGAACCATCAATTTTTAGTATCAGTAACACTGTAGAGCTTTAAACTAACTATTCAATTTTTACCCTATTACTATATGATGGATTTTGCCTGAGACGGAGTGGAACCTGTTTCAGGTATTTTTTTACCATTTTTAGGGAATAGTATGTGTCCAAAATAATTTTTTAAATAATTTTTTAGTTCACTAAAAAGTGAAGGTATGGGAAGGGATATGGATAAATAAGTAGTATTTTATGTTCTAAGTGATTTGTATCTTGCTCACACCTCTATATCACTTTTAATAAAAAAATATGGCTGAAAACACATGAATAATAGTTTATGTTTTCTGTCAAAATGGCTTTGTAGCAGTCTTTATGGGTTGAAAATGAATGCAATCTATGAAATCATAATAAAGGCCCATAAACGGGGAATAATAGAAAAAAATAATAGTATTAAATCAGGGGGAGGTAGAAAGGATGGAATATGCAATCAGGGGTGTAACATGGTTTTGGTTATTTATACCGATGCCGATCGTGCTTTTATTATCCATCATTACATTATTTACAGAGAGGAGAAAATAAAGAGTGAGTCTTACAACATTAATTACGTTTATCGTTTATTTACTAGGAATGCTTGTAATAGGTTTAATTATGTACTACCGTACTAATAATTTATCTGATTATGTCTTGGGAGGAAGAAATCTAGGACCGGGTGTAGCAGCATTAAGTGCTGGAGCCTCAGATATGAGTGGGTGGCTCTTGCTTGGTCTGCCTGGTGCGATTTATGCTTCAGGGATGGCAGAGGCCTGGATGGCAGTAGGTTTGGCAATAGGTGCTTATTTAAACTGGCAATTTGTTGCAAAACGCCTACGTGTGTATACAGAGGTTTCGAATAATGCCATCACGATTCCGGATTTTCTGGAAAATCGTTTTAAAGATAAATCTCATATTCTCCGCGTTTTATCTGCTTTAGTAATTTTACTGTTCTTTACATTCTATACTTCTTCTGGGATGGTAGCAGGAGCAAAACTGTTTGAAGCATCATTTGGACTTTCCTATCAGGCAGCATTATGGATTGGTGCTATTGTTGTGGTAGGTTATACCTTGCTTGGTGGTTTTCTTGCAGTAGCATGGACAGATTTTATTCAAGGTTTATTAATGTTTGCAGCATTAATTATTGTCCCAATCGTTGCATTAAATGAAATGGGTGGTTGGAATGCAGCTGTTCAAGCGGTTGGCGAAATTGATCCGACACACCTGAATATGGTTCAAGGCGTTGGAATTATTGCTATTTTGTCATCATTAGCTTGGGGTCTTGGTTATTTCGGTCAACCACATATACTTGTCCGGTTTATGGCATTACGTTCAGCCAAAGATGTACCAAAAGCACGCTTTTATGGTACAGCATGGATGGTCTTAGGTCTGTACGGTGCCATTTTCACAGGTTTTGTTGGACTGGCATTCATTAGTACGCAAGATGTTTCTGTATTAAGTGGTTTTGGAATACAAGTAATGGATGAAAATGGTATACAGATGCTGGCTGATCCAGAGAAAATCTTTATTGCCTTTTCTCAATTATTATTCCACCCAATAATTGCTGGGATTCTATTAGCAGCAATCCTTTCAGCGATTATGAGTACGATTGATTCGCAATTACTTGTATCGTCTTCAGCTGTAGCGGAAGATTTTTACAAAGCAATTTTCCGTAAAAAAGCTACAGACAAAGAACTTGTTTGGATTGGAAGATTTGCAACAGTAATCATCGCATTAATTGCGGTCATCATTGCAATGAATCCGGAAAGTTCCGTATTAGATCTTGTAAGTTATGCTTGGGCTGGTTTCGGTGCAGCATTTGGACCACTTGTCATCTTATCCTTATTCTGGAAAGGAATAACCAGAAATGGAGCTTTAGTAGGTATACTCGTTGGTGCGATTACAGTTATTGTTTGGGGAGATTTCCTTTCGGGTGGAATTTTTGATCTTTATGAATTATTACCTGGATTTATCCTCAGTTTAGTTAGTACCGTAATTGTTAGTCTAATGGGTAAACCAAATCCTGAAATTGCAGCAGAGTTTGACCAGGCTGTTGAGATAACGAAAGAAAGATAGTATGGATCCACTTCTATTTATAATAGAAGTGGATTTTTTCATAAATAATAGATGGAGGAATATGAACAAGAGATAATTTGCCTACAAGTGACTATCTCTGCTATTATCAATAGTGTTATAATAATGAAATGAGAAAAAGAAGTACAACATATATAAACACCGATATGGAGGTATAACCAATGGCAGATATATCAAAAGAGCAAGTAAAACACGTAGCCCATTTGGCAAGACTCGCTGTAACAGATGAAGAAGTCGAAAAGATGGCTGATGAGTTAAGTGCAATCATCGGGTATGCAGAACAATTGAATGAACTGGATACAGATGGTGTAGAGCCAACGACGCATGTTCTTGATTTGAAAAATGTGATGCGTAAAGACGAGCCGAAAGAGTGGATTACACAAGAGGATGCACTGAAAAATGCTCCTGATCAACAAGATGGTCAATTTCGTGTACCATCAATAATGGCAGATAACTAAGTAGAGAACTTGTCTATCTGTACACGTGCAACAAAGCGTTTGCCACAAAGGTCAGGCAAACGTCAAGTTTTGTAAGAATAAGGAGGGTAACTTTAGATGTCATTATTTGACCATACGATTAAAGAATTGGAAGAAAAGCTACATAATAAAGAAATTTCAGTAGAGGATTTAGTAAAAGAATCCTATAAAAGAATAAAAGAGGTTGATGATCAAGTTCATGCATTTTTAACATTAGATGAAGAGAATGCGATAGCAAAGGCGAAAGAACTGGATGCATCTGACGTTAAAGGAAGCCTTTTTGGCATCCCAAGTGGAATTAAAGATAATATTATGACAAAAGGATTGCGTACAACTTGTGCGAGTCAATTCCTGGATAATTTCAATGATCCATTATACGATGCAACGGTTGTTCAGAAATTGAATAAAGAACAAACCGTTAAAGTCGGGAAACTGAATATGGATGAATTTGCAATGGGTTCTTCGAATGAAAATTCAAGCTATAATCCAACAAGAAACCCTTGGAATACCGATTATGTACCTGGTGGGTCCAGTGGTGGTTCTGCAGCAGCAGTAGCAGCAGGAGAAGTATTGTTCTCATTAGGTTCCGATACAGGTGGATCGATTCGCCAGCCTGCAGCATTTTGTGGAGTAGTTGGAATGAAACCGACTTATGGCCGCGTATCTCGTTTTGGACTCGTTGCATTTGCCTCATCTCTTGATCAGATTGGGCCGATAACTCGTACAGTAGAAGACAATGCACGTGTTCTTGAAGTAATTGCGGGTCATGATGCAATGGACTCAACTAGCGCAAATGTAGATGTACCGAAATACACAGACGCACTTACGAATGATGTGAGTGGACTTAAAATCGCAGTTCCTAAAGAATATTTAGCGGAAGGGGTATCTCCTCAAGTGAGAGAATCTGTCCTTGAAGCATTGAAAGTATATGAGTCAATGGGAGCAACTTGGGAAGAAGTATCCTTGCCACATTCCAAATATGCAGTAGCAACTTATTACCTCTTGTCATCATCGGAAGCATCTGCCAACTTGGCTCGTTTTGATGGTGTCCGTTATGGGGTACGCAGTGAGAATGCCGACAACATGATCGATATGTTTAAAAATTCCCGCAGTGAAGGATTCGGGCCGGAAGTGAAACGTCGAATCATGCTTGGAACGTTTGCATTAAGCTCGGGTTATTATGATGCTTACTATAAAAAGGCACAAAAAGTACGTACATTAATTAAAAATGATTTTGATAAAATCTTTGAGGACTATGATGTTATTATTGGGCCGACGACACCTACACCAGCATTTAAAGTAGGAGAGAAAACAGATGACCCATTGACAATGTATGCAAATGATATTCTAACAATTCCTGTTAACCTTGCAGGTGTTCCGGGAATTTCCATACCATGTGGAATGACTGAAGAAGGCCTGCCACTTGGATTGCAGATTATTGGGAAATACTTTGATGAAAGTACTGTTTACCGTACTGCACATGCATTTGAACAGGCAACAGATCATCATAAAAAACGACCTCAACTTGGAGGTGCCAACTAATGAATTTTGAAACAATAATTGGACTAGAGGTACACGTTGAATTAAAAACAAATTCTAAAATTTTCAGCCCAAGTATTAATGAATTTGGTTCTAATCCAAATACAAATATTAATCCAATTGATCTTGGTTATCCAGGTACGCTTCCAGTTTTAAATGAGGAAGCAGTAAACTTCGCAATGAAGGCTGCAATGGCACTTAACTGTGAAATTGCTACTAATACGAAATTTGACCGTAAAAACTATTTTTACCCGGATAATCCAAAAGCTTATCAGATTTCACAATTTGATCAGCCAATTGGAGAAAACGGCTGGATTGAAATTGAAGTAAATGGCAAGAAAAAGAAAATCGGTATTACACGACTTCACCTCGAAGAAGATGCAGGTAAACTGACACATGGTGAAGATGGTTATTCCTATGTCGACTTTAACCGCCAAGGAACACCATTAATTGAAATCGTATCTGAACCTGATATGCGTTCTCCAGAAGAGGCTTATGCCTATTTGGAAAAACTGAAAAATATTATACAATATACAGGGGTATCCGATGTAAAAATGCAGGAAGGATCACTTCGGTGTGATGCAAATATATCACTGAGACCAATAGGACAAGAAGAATTTGGAACGAAGGCAGAATTGAAAAACCTAAATTCCTTCTCTTATGTGCAAAAAGGACTTGAATTTGAAGAAACACGTCAGGAAAAAGTATTATTATCTGGAGGAGAAATTCTTCAAGAAACGCGTCGCTATGATGAAAAAACAAAAGAAACCCTTCTAATGCGTGTGAAAGAAGGATCTGACGACTATCGTTATTTCCCTGAGCCTGACCTCGTTTCGTTGTATATTGATGAAGACTGGAAAGAGCGCGTACGCAGTGAAATTCCAGAGCTTCCGGACGCAAGAAGACAACGTTATATTGCAGAACTTGGATTATCTGAATACGATGCAGATGTACTAACGGCATCTAAACAAATGTCAGATTTCTTTGAAGCAGCAGTAGAGCAGGATGCTGATATTAAACAGGTATCCAACTGGCTGATGGGTGAAGTTTCTGCATATATGAACAAGAATTACAAAGAACTTCAGGAATTAGCAATTACACCAGTTGCACTGGCAAAAATGATTAAGCTAATTGAAGATGGTACGATTTCATCCAAAATCGCGAAGAAAGTATTTGCTGAATTAGTTGAAAAAGGTGGAGATCCAGAACAAATCGTTAAGGATCAAGGTCTTGTACAAATATCAGACCCTGAACAATTGAAAGAAATTGTCAATCAAATTCTTGATGAAAACGAACAATCGATTATTGATTTCAAAAATGGGAAAGGTAAGGCAAAAGGATTCCTGGTTGGTCAGATTATGAAAGCAACCAAGGGCCAGGCTAATCCACCATTAGTAAATAAAATTCTTGCAGAAGAATTAAATAATAGATAAAAACGTTTGTAGGCTGTCATCTTTTTAAGATGGCAGCCTCCATATATATGTGAAAAACCTTTTCAAATGATCCAAAAAGGACTATCATATAGTTTAGGTGTAAAGGAAAATTAATAAACGAAGAAGCCCTATATCGCTAACGTATTTGGGGGAGGAAATAAAATGGAAAAGGCTCGAATTATATATAACCCAACATCTGGGCGGGAAGCAGTGAAGAAATTACTGCCTACCATTCTGGAAAATTTTGAACTTGCCGGATATGAGACATCGACACATGCAACAACCAGTGAAGGTGACGCAATTAAAGCAGCAAGAACAGCCGTAGAACGTGGCTATGACTTAGTTGTAGCTGCTGGTGGAGATGGAACGATAAATGAAGTGATTCATGGACTTGCCGAACAGGAGCATCGACCGAAGCTTGGAATCATTCCTGCTGGAACAACCAATGATTTTGCCAGAGCATTGCATATTCCCAGGGATATTCATAAAGCTGTCGATGTTATCTTATCTGGAAAATCAATGTTGCTCGACATTGGTAAAGTGAATGAACATTACTTCATCAATATTGCCGGGGGCGGGAAATTAACGGAATTAACCTATGATGTGCCGAGTAAACTAAAGACAGTACTTGGACAGTTGGCTTATTATATAAGAGGTATCGAAATGCTTCCTTCTTTGAAACCTTCCAACGTTAAAATTGAATACGATGGTGAAATACTGGAAGAAGATATAATGCTTTTTCTCGTTTCTAACTCCAATTCCGTAGGTGGATTTGAAAAACTCGCTCCAGATGCGAAGATGAATGACGGCTATTTTGACTTGCTAATTTTGCGCAAAACAAACCTAGCAGAGTTTATCCAAATTGCGACGCTTGCCGTAAGGGGCGAACATTTGAAAAGCAAGAACATCATCTATAAGCAGGCGAAACATATTAAAGTACACACAGATGAAAAAATGCAATTGAATATCGATGGAGAATATGGCGGAATGCTACCAGGTGAATTTATAAACCTGCAGCAGCATATTAACTTCTGCGTGCCAGAAGAATTCATTGAGAATCAGGAAGACTGAAGTTTTTGAGGTCTTCCTTTTGTTTTGTCAGTATAAATAAATCCGATTCTTGAATATTGGGTTATAAATGAAATCTCTGCAGAAAATATGGTAAGATTAAATCACAAAAATTGCACGTAAAAGGAAGATATAAATGGCGAAACATACAACTCCGGTTAATAAAAATGATACGATTACCCTTACTTTTGAGGACTTAACCCATGAGGGGAATGGTGTAGGGAAAATAGACGGTTACCCGTTGTTTGTCCCGAATGTGTTACCAGGAGAAGAAGCTATCGTAAAAGTTGTTAAAGCCAATAAAAATTTTGGCTTTGGAAAGTTGCTTGAACTTAAGAACGAAAGCCCAGACCGTGTTACAGCTACATGTCATGTACACTGTGGAGGTTGTCAACTCCAACATATGAGCTATAAGCTGCAGCTTGAAATGAAACAAAATCAAGTGAAAAATGTGATGAAAAAAGTAGCGCATCTTGATCATGTTCCAATCCACACAATTATCGGAATGGAGAATCCATTTCATTACCGGAATAAAGTTCAAATTCCAGTAGGAGAGAAGAATGGTGAACTTATCACTGGTTTTTATCAAAAGCGCAGCCATCGAATCCTTGAAAATATGGATACATGCACTATTCAGGATGAGCTTATAAATGAAATTATAAATGTAACACGACAAATCGCAAATCGTATCGGAGTTAAGGCTTATAATGAGGAAAAACATAATGGGGAATTAAGACACATTATGGTACGAACAGGCCATGCCACAAATGAAGCAATGGTTGTCCTTGTCACGAGAACGGACAAGCTTCCGAATAAAGATGTTTTAATTCAAGAACTAACTGAAAAATTCCCGCAAATTAGATCGATAATCCAAAATGTAAATGAGAAGCGTACGAGTGTTATTTTGGGGGATAAGACAAAAGTACTTTGGGGAGAAGAATATATTTATGACAAAATCGGTGATATTAAATTTGCCATCTCAGCTAAGTCCTTCTATCAAGTAAATCCTGTTCAAACGAAAACGCTATATGATAAGGCTTTGGAATATGCCAAAATTGGAAGTGATGATGTAGTTATTGATGCCTATTGTGGAATCGGAACTATTTCACTATTCCTGGCACAAAAAGCAAAAAAAGTATATGGAATTGAAGTTGTGCCCGAAGCAATTAACGATGCGAAGATGAATGCACAATTAAATGGCATTACCAATGCGGAATTCCATGTGGGTGAAGCTGAGAAAGTGATGCCTAGGTGGAAAGAAAAAGGAATCAAACCAGATGTTATTGTCGTCGATCCTCCACGAAAAGGCTGCGAAGTGGACTTCCTACAGGCAATGATTGATATGCAACCGAATCGAATTGTATATGTTTCTTGTAACCCATCGACATTGGCAAGAGATCTCAGAATTCTAGAAGACAGTGGCTATGAGACGAAAGAAGTACAGCCAGTTGACATGTTTCCCCAGACCCCGCATGTTGAAGCGGTAACGTGGTTGGAAAAGCGTGTGTCTAACTAAAATAAAATCGCGCTAATTAAAATAACAGTTGCTAGTCGACCCTGTTTTCGTTAAAATAAACATTTGCGAATGTGGGGTCTTTTTATGCACGAACTCTTGGTGAGATGAGGGTTTGAGATAGAGATTTACGGAATAATTTATTTCGGGAGTACAGCGAGTGTGGTATCCCATGATGAGAGGATTTGAATTTGAAGATGGTAGATAATTTTTGGCGTGATTTACCACGACCGTTTTTTATATTAGCACCAATGGAAGATGTCACGGATGTCGTTTTTCGTCATGTAGTGAGTGAAGCGGGCAGACCTGACGTGTTTTTTACAGAGTTTACCAACACGGTGAGTTATTGTCACCCAGAGGGGAAAGAAAGTGTGCGTGGGCGTTTGACTTTTACAGAGGATGAACAACCAATTGTAGCCCACATATGGGGGGATCAGCCTGAACACTTTCGGCAGATGAGTATTGGTATGGCAGAACTTGGGTTTCGAGGTGTAGATATCAATATGGGCTGTCCTGTACCTAATGTGGCAGGGAAAGGGAAAGGATGTGGCCTGATACGTCGTCCAGAAGTTGCAGCAGAGCTAATACAAGCAGCGAAAGCGGGAGGATTGCCCGTAAGTGTAAAAACAAGACTTGGTTACACGAATGTAGACGAATGGCACGATTGGCTAACACACATATTGAAACAAGATATTGCTAATCTTTCCATTCATCTGCGCACTAAAAAGGAAATGAGCAAAGTAGATGCGCATTGGGAACTAATCCCGGAGATTAAGAAACTTCGTGATGAGATAGCACCAAATACACTTTTGACGATCAATGGGGATATCCCTGACCGTCAAACTGGCTTGAAGCTTGCTCGCAGGTACGGTGTTGATGGGGTTATGATTGGGCGTGGTATTTTTAAAAATCCATTTGCCTTTGAAAAGGAGCCGAAAGAGCATAGTAGTAAGGAATTGCTTGATCTCTTAAGGTTGCATCTGGATTTCTTTGATAAATATTCAAAAGTAGAAGCCCGTCCGATCAAGCCTCTTCGTCGCTTTTTCAAGATATATGTCCGTGGAATTCGAGGAGCGGGGGAGTTAAGGAATCAATTGATGAGCACAGAGTCAACAGATGAAGTGCGTGCATTGCTCGATAACTTTGAGCGAGAGAATGTAGAGGTGGCAGGGGAACAGTAGAAGTATGAGTTAAAATAAACATTTTCGACTCAGACCCGTTTATCAAGCATAATGTTGGTTTTCCTAGGAATTTTATAAAGCGTGTCACCATGGAATTGAAATGTATAAAAATCATACAAAACCAGGCTGAATCCAATACTAGGGGTTCAGTCTTTTTCTTTTGTTCTATATTCCCTCAACCAATCTTTTATTTATTTGTTCTTTCTGAATCCATATGTTCTATATCAAAAGTAAAAATTGACTAGACACTATTTGGTGTCATATAATAAGGACACCAAATAGTGTCTAATTCATAAAAGGGGGGAGGATTTTGAACAACACTTACCAAGAGCGTGATGTTTTTGTAGCTATCGCAGACCCAACAAGACGCAAATTAATACGTTTGTTGGCAGTTGCAGAAGAGTTACCTCTTCACGAAATAACTCCTCAATTTCAAATGGGTCGTACTGCTATTTCTAAACATTTGACGATCCTCAAAGAAGCTGATTTAGTAACTAACCGCAAATTAGGTAGGGAAACAAGGTATCGATTAAATCCAGCTCCCTTACAAGAAGTTAAAGATTGGTTATCCTTTTATGAGAATTTTTGGAATGAAAGAGCGAAATTACTAAAGAATATATTGGAGGAATAATAATGGCCGATTTATCATTAGATTTTCAATTTAAGAGTCCGATTAATAAGGTATGGGATGCCTTAACGAATTCAGATACGCTTGCACAGTGGGTAATGGAAAATAATTTCAAACCAATTGTAGGATATAAATGTCAGTTTTGGAATGAGGAAATAGATTTGGTTGTAGATAGTAAAGTGTTGGTAGTGGACAAGCCTCATAAGTTATCTTACACATGGATAGGTGGGCCGATAAACACGATAGTCACATGGACGTTAAAACAAGAAGCTGAAACAACGTACTTGCATCTTGAACACACTGGATTCGAACAAGAAGGTCAAGCTTTCAATGGTGCAAAATATGGTTGGGCGTATAAGATTGATGAACTTAAAAAAGTATTAGGGGAAATGGAATAACTTCTGAACCCTTTTTTATAAAAGTGATAATACAAATAACCCTAATTAGTTGAACTTTTAATTTTAGGAGTGAAAACATGGAAGTATTTGCAGAGTTTTTAGCTAAGATTGATAACCCGCATCATCGGGAAAGAGCGGATGAAGTGTTAACATGGGTAGTGGAGAAATTTCCCAATCTAGTGCCGGAAATAAAGTGGAATCAGCCTATGTTTACCGATCACGGAACATATATCATTGGTTTTAGTGTTGCCAAACATCATTTGGCTGTTGCCCCTGAAAGAGTGGGGATAAATCACTTTGCAGAGGAAATTGTAAAGGCTCGCTATGACCATACGAAGGAATTGGTACGTATGAAATGGGATCGTCCGGTTGATTACGCATTACTTGAGAAAATGATTGAGTTTAATATTTGGGATAAGGCAGACTGTTCAACTTTTTGGCGAAAATAAAAAGGGTAGAAATTTGAAAGCTGCAGAATACAAATGCTAGTGAATTTAAGTCATTCTAGATAAGCATGAGTAGCTGATAATAAAGGAGATAGGTAATGAGTTTTTTTCAAGATATGATATCCGTATTTAAAAAGAAAGAATTATTATTTCTAGAGAGCTATAAAGAATCGGAAGGTGTATATAGCTTTCTATTTGAAAAAGAAAAGGATCTAACATGGAAAGCAGGGCAACATGGTCTGTTTACTATTACCAATAAAAAAATAAAAAATCCCACCCGACCATTTAGTGTGGCATCTGCTCCCACAGAGAATATTGTTAAAATAACAATGGGTATTAGTGCTGACCCAAGTGATTTCAAGAAAGCGATGTTAGAATTAAAAGAGGGAAAGAACATAAGTATGAGTGGGCCAGTAGGATCTTTTCATCTTAATGATAACAGTCCTTCGCTCTTGATTGCAGGTGGAATAGGAATCACACCATTTCGGTCGATAATAAAACAACTAGAAGCAGAAGGAAATAGAGACAAGCAACAAATACAACTACTCTATATGGATAGCAAAAAGTCGTATCTTTATAAAGATGAGCTTGATGAAATTGCTGAAAATACTTCAATAAGCGTAACTTATCTTGATTCAAGGGATGACTTATATCAGGAGATAGATAAGTTTACTTACCAATACAATGGTAAGTATTATATTGCAGGTCCGAAGTCAATGGTAGATTCTGTTAATGCTTATCTAAAGAATAATGATATTCCAAAGCGGAATATTAAAAGAGATGTCTTAATTGGCTATTAAATAAGAATGAATACTAGAAATTCCTGGAATTATCCAATATGCTTTCGAACTAATAAGTAAAACAGTTTATTTTCATTATGTGTAAAAAAGACGTTCACTCTTAATCTTAATAAATAAACCTCCAAAGTTAGTAAAACAACCAAAAAAAGCAGCTATTATGCTGCTTTTTCTATAATCATAAAGAAGTTAGATAATTTCTTCCTCTATATTTTTTACTGGAAACCAACCTTTAACCTCTAAAATTAATTTCCACAATGGTGTTGGGATGACCGCTTTTTGCTGATCGTTTTTTGTTAAGTGTTGAATGATTGTTTCTTCTTTATCATCATTCGCTTTTTCAACCCAATGTGGGTCAACGACAATGGCTCGTCCGAGTGCCACAAAGTCGGTTTTTCCTTTTTCTAAAACTTGTGCTGCATCATCAGGTGTATGAATACTGCCGACACCGATCAGTGGGACACGCCCGCCGACATATTCAGCAATTAATTCGGTACGTGATTTTTCACTCACAATGCCTCGACGGGCTTTTGCCCAAGCATTTGTTGTTGCAATATGAAGATAATCAAGATCTGCTCGAATCAAGTCATCTATTAATGTGAAAGCTTCCTTCATCGTAATTCCTGGTGTTTCTGGTTCTTCTGGTGAAAAACGATAACCGACTAAGAATGGTTTTGTTGCATGTTTTCCAATCACATTTTTCACTTCATCAATTAATTTTAGTGCAAATAAATTTCTATTTTTAAATTCATCTGTTCTTAGATTAGAATGCGGTGATACGAATTGTTGGAGTAAGTAACCTGTTGCACCGTGTAGTTCCACACCATCAAATCCAGCTTCGATTGCGAAATAATTGCTGGTCGTTGCTTTTCATGTTATTCCTCCGCCTGAATTAAATTTCTTTCAAATATCTAAAGTATCTATTTCTTTTGTAACTGTTTTGCTTCCTACATCTAGTTTTGTGGCAATATGTTTAATATTGCTACGTGAAATTTGCTCAGCTGGTGCTGCAATGGCCAACGCAGCAATTACTTTCTTATTGCGAAATACCGGTACTGCTACACAACGGATACCGACATTCCGTTCCTCATCATCAAAAGCATAACCGTCTTGATGAATCGCCTTTAAATGATAACGAAATAGTTGGGAGTCCTGGAACGTATTTTCTGTGGCACGTTTCAGTGACATTTTATCGAGTAAAGCCTCTAAGTTATATTCACTCAAATGGGCCAAGATTACTTTCCCTAAAGCAGATAGATGCAGTTTTGAGCGATTTCCGATTTCATCGTCTGCTGATTGGTGGAAAGGGGCGTGTAATACCTGTGTCATGACAAGGTCAGTACCATCCACTTTGCCTAAGTAGGTGCTCATTTGTAGGTTCTGAGCTACTTGATAGATAGAATGTAAAGATGCCCAATCCTTTATAGATCGCTTTTCCAACCCTTCATTAAGCATTTTAGGGTTAAAAAAATATTGCGTTCTGATTTTATAGATGTAATTCATTTCCTCTAGCGTTGTTAGTAATCGGAATGCCGTAGACTTGCTTAATTGAAATTCCTTCATCACTTCTGCTAAAGTAACCCCCTGGCTTTGTTTTACCGATTCCAATACGAGAAGTCCTTTTCTTAATGTAGATACTTGATTTTGTGACATTTGATCACCTCAATAATTGCTAGTATAGGTATTTTGCATTTTTTATACAAAATAATCCGAGGGAGTTTCATTATTTGAAACTTCATCGAGGGAATTTAAAGTTTATACAAAAGAGTCTAAACGAGGTACCGGGGATTGGCATCCGTACATTACATCAAGATTAAATGCAATAAACAATATCCGAAATAAAAACGAAAGAACGATGTAAAAGGGTCTTTCTCCAAGTCAGTGGAAACGACTTAGAAAGATAACCCTTCTTTTGTTTGCCTGAACTAATCTGAAGATAACTCGGATTCTTTCACCCAATCCTGAGACCAGTTCTCGATTGTTCTTAAGATTGGTTCCATCGAATGTCCTTTTTCTGTTAAGGAGTATTCAATAAGAACTGGTGTTTCCGGTATAACTTCTCGTTTCACAATATCTAGATGTTCCAATTCCTTTAATCGGTCCGATAATACTTTTCCACTTATGCCAATAGTTGATTGAATTTTACTAAAACGCTGTGTACCTAGTAACAATTGATAAATAATTAATGCCATCCATCTTTGACTTAGTAAGGAGATAGCTTTTTCAAACTTTGGACAAATTGTTGATTGTATCATTTATTCACCTCATTCATTTTTAGTCTGCCACAAAAAGTTAACTTATTATAAAAAATAAATTAATTACTTTACAATAACTAATTATAATTATAAAATAAGTTACATAAAGTAACTAAAAATTTGATATGGTGTGAAGAAGCAATCAACAAAAAAATCGTTAACTTGCAAAAAATAGGTGTACCAGCAACAGCAGAAGAAGGAAGAAAAATTACTTATGATCCGTCCGTCAGGTAATCGGATTGAATTAACGATTTAAGAGGAGAGAATTAGCATTGTCTACAACAAAACAGAATGGTATTGAAATAGGAATATACACACTCGGAGATATAGGACCAGATCCCTTAACTGGAAAAACGATAAGTATGAAACAAAGAATGGATGAAATCATTAGGGCTGCAAAACTGGCTGAAGACGCAGGCCTCGATATATTCGGGGTGGGAGAGCATCACCGGTTAGATTATGCTGTTTCCTCTCCTGCAGTAGTTTTATCTGCAATTGCCGGGGCAACAAAGCGAATGAAGTTAACAAGTACTACAAGTGTGTTAAGCACATTGGACCCGGTTCGACTATATGAAGATTTTGCTACATTAGATTTGATTTCAGATGGCCGTGCGGAAATTCTAGCTGGCAGAGGGGCTTTCGTCGAATCTTTCCCACTTTTTGGATACAGTACGGATGATTATAATGAGCTTTTTAGTGAGCATATGGATTTGCTTTTAAAGCTGAATGAAAATGAAATTGTTACTTGGAATGGAAAGTTTCGTTCTCCTTTAAATGATGCAGAGATTTCTCCTCGACCTATACAAAAACAACTGCCAATTTGGATTGGAGTTGGAGGGACACCTGAAAGTGCTGCTCGTGCAGGAAGATTGGGATTTGGTATGGCCTTAGCCATATTGGGTGGTGATCCAATGAGATTTAAATCACTCGTTGATATATATCGTAGGGCAGGTTTGCAGGCTGGACATTCACCAGATAAATTAAATGTTGGTGTTACGGGACACACATACCTTGCAAAAACAACAGAAGAGGCAAAGGATGAGTTTTACCCCTATTACGCTAATTACTGGAATTATGTCAATCGCCAACGTGGAATGAGGACAAGGATGTCAAGAGAGGATTTTGAACAAGTAGCTAGACCTGAAACAGCATTGTTTGTGGGAAGTCCAGAACAAGTAGTGGAGAAGATTCTCTGGCAACATGAATTGTATGGACATACACGTTTTCTAGCACAAATTGATATTGGTGGAATTCCATTTCAAAAGATAGAGAAAAATATAGAATTACTAGCAACTGAAGTTATACCAATGCTAAATAAAGCAATTGGTCAGAACAAAGAGGAAACGTTTGTTTAGAGTAACGATACAGTTTTTAGATAAGCTATTCTCTATAATTATTGTTTCTCCTATGTAATATCATCTCGCGTTTATATATAAACGCGGGATTTTTTTTCAGAAGATAGGAAAGTATAAATCTTTTTAGCAGTAATTAACTCTTACACATAAACGGCCACGACCAGCTCCAACGCCCAGGGACTAGCGAGACTTCCCTCACCTCCGTACGATAAGTCAACATCGACTCTCTCCGGTCGGCGTGTTTCCTTTATCTCCTACGGCTCAGTCTAGTCCGTAGTCCCTTAACGGGCGCTTGCGCTTTTGTTATGCCAAACCAAATGGACCATTTGAGCTGAACCTTGAAGAATTGGGCATTTTTTGTTGGGATATCAAGATTTAAACATGATGATCATCAGACGATCTTTTTCGTCAGTATATTTTTATATAATTTATAAAAGCTAATACTGTTCCTAAAAAGCGAAGGAGAGGTTATATACTATGAAAAATCGCCAAAATATGATGACTGCATTGCTTACAACTGCTGCGACTGGTGCAGCAATCTACGGAATTACAAGAGGTGTACAAAATGGAACATTTCAACTTTTCCTGGGCAAATTTCTAATACAATGAACAACTCAGGATTTCAGCAAATAACCCAGCCCTTACAAAACATGGCAAACAACCAAAGTGACCAACAATTTACAAATACACTAGGTAACAATAGCGCGCAGCAACAGACAAACAACAACTTAAATAATCAATTATAAGCAAAATTCCCCTTCTGTTTCCTTTTAGTAGAAGATCGAAGGGGAATTAATTATGATTGAACTTCTGCAAGCTTTGTTAAATAATACTGTTCTTCCCTTGCCATATGGTCAGCCATTGAAGCAGAAAAGGTACCTAACACTTCAGCACTTAATTCCATTTCCTCCAACTCATTTAAAAATGTTTTAAATAACCCCATTTCAATCTCTACATCATTGTTAAACCTGTTTAATGCAGGGAATTTATCGATATTTGTACGTAAATACCCAGTTAATTCCACAGCTTTTAAATAATATTGTTCAAAATGTTTGGTGAAAGTATGGCTCTTTTTCTTTAGTCTTTTTTCCACTGCATCCATCCGGTCATTAATTGCTCCAGCATGACCGGATGCATCCAATAGCCAGATTAAATGATGATGCAGTTCATGAAACACCGGAGGGACATGGCCATTTACTAGGTAGCTTAATACAAGCTGGTACTCCTCTAATTCATTAACCATATGATTTAAGAAAGTAGGTGTTAGGTGAATACCGAATTGTCCGGTTAAATGACGTTTAATTATAGATAGTTTAAATTCTCTTAGCTGTTCGGTAACTTCTATCGCTTTGTTTGAGAAAGAAATGGCATTTGACTCATGAAGCGAACTTACCTCTTCAAGTAGTTGATCAAATTGTTGTACAAAATATGCAGCTTTAGCGATAACCTCTTTTTCGGAAGGATAAAGTGAATCGTGGATAAATAGAGAATGATCTCCAAGTACCTGTATCCAAAACTGATGTTCAAAAACAGCACTCCTTAAATATTTTGCCAACTATATCCATCTCCTTTTTTACTTCGTATCCACTTTATTCAACATGGGATGATTTTATTCATTTTTTATTTGTTTTATATCATTAGCTAGCGGGAAGAAAAGAAGGGGAAGACAAGGTACTTTGCTAGGAGGTATATAAAATGGGGAAAACAATTTTTATAACTGGTGCAGGTAGCGGTCTTGGAAGAGGTTCTGCACTCGGTCTGGCCAAAAAAGGACATCGTGTAATTGCGACTACCGAACTCACTTCTCAAAAAACCGATCTCTTGCGGGAAGTTCATGAACAGGGTCTGAATATCGAAGTATTTAAACTGGATATAACAAACAAGCGCGATTTGGCGCAGATTGAAGAATACGATTTTGATGTGTTTGTGGCGAATGCGGCAATAAATGAAGGAGGGCCACTTGCAGAAGTACCAATGGATCGGTTCCGTGCGCTTTTTGAGGTGAATGTTTTTGCTACGTTAGAATCCGTACAGATTGCAGCAAGGAAACTAGTTAAAAAAGGTAGTGGAAAGATTGTGTTCCTAAGTTCAATGGCCGGTATTTCAGCAACCCCATATGTAGGTCCATATACTGCAACAAAGCATGCGATAGAAGGAATAGCGCAAACGATGAAACCAGAACTTGAAGAATTCGGGGTCCAGGTAGCGACGATTAATCCCGGAGCATTTGATACAGGGTTCAATGATCGGAGCTCTGAGGAAATTTGGAAATGGTTCGATGAAGAAAAGAACTTTACGCGGGAAGAAGATATGCTGAAACAACAAGAGGGATTGAAAGATCAGTTTAATCCAGAAGACATGATTCAGAAGATGATTGAAATCATCCCAGCCGATCATCATAAATTCCGTACCGTTTATCCAGAGGAAACGGAAGAACAGTTGAAAAACACAGAGAAGGAACGTTGGAATCTGGAAGTTTAATCTAGAAATAGTAAAAGCACCTACTTTTGGTTTTATTCATACCAGAAGTAGGTGCTTTTTCTTATATCTAATGCAATTATTTTTTATAACTGTTTTAGGAATTCTTTTTATTTGCAATGATGCGATCTAAAGATAAAGGATTGCGGTCTGCCAATATAAGATAAATAGAGATAGCTAATAATGCAAGGTCGAGTTCATATCCAGCACCTTGACCATTGCCAAGAAATCCTGCAGGTAATTTGGCTGTGAAAATTGCGCCCACCATAACAACAGCAAACAACAATGCAACAAATTTTGTCCCAATACCAAGTATTATTGCAATTCCACCGATTAATTCGATCAATGCCACCGCGTATGCTAAGAAGCCTGGAATACCAAGGCTATCAAAATATCCAACAGTGTTGCTAATTCCTCCTTGGAACTTGTCTAATCCATGAATGAAAAAAGTTAACCCTAATACGATACGTAAAATAACTGTACCTACTTCGCTTTTAGTCATGATTGTGTCCTCCTATATAAAAGTTATTTTATGTAAGTAACTATATAATAATTACTTTGTTATGTCAAGTAACTAATTGAGTGAAGTTTGTATTTTTATGGCTTTATATAAATTACTCAGCTTTATCAGCAATAAAATAGGTTCAAATAGGTAACTGGGAAACTTAGGATTTCTCTACTAATCACCTTGCTAAACTTGGTGGAAATAAGGCTATTTATTGTTTTTTAATCATCGCAGAGTTGAGATAAAATGCGAACTAGGATGAGTAACTTCGGCGACCACTCTGGGGAAATATACTTACGGTTCGCGGGCGGCTGGTGAGCCCTCCTCGTGCTTCTTCTTTAGGGGTCTCACCGATGCCTTTCCTCCCGCTGGAGTCTTCGTATATTTCCCCAGAGCTGGTTTTAAGCTTACAGATTATTAACTGCAATATAAATCATATCACATAGCTTCACCAGTCCGGGTGAGTGGCGGGCGGTGACTCCTGCGGGAAAAGTACGTGTCCGATGACCCCGCAGAGTGAGGTTCTCGAGGAGGCTGAGGCCGTGCCCGCGGAAAGCATCCGCCCAGAGCGGTCCCAGACGGCGGGAAAAGCACAAATCCTGGAAATAACCTAAAGTTACGTCGGAGTTTATATAAAATCCGACGTAATAAAAATCTTAGGAATCTCGATGTATCCGTAATGCTTAGTGGAAACAGTTCATCCAAAGTCAACTTAGCAGTGTATCGCGAGCGCTCCTAATTCTTTCAAGTCTAATTTATCCATTCACTTGTACGAAAGTTGAAGGAGGAGACTTCTTCCGGATTGCTGTTAAATAAAAACGAGTCATTAAACAATTAAAAACCTACAGATAAAACACTTTTTCTGTGTTCTATCTATAGGTCTTTTTAATTGATACTTATTTTTTCCCTTAAATAGTTTTGTAAGGTTTCCGTTGCTTCATCAACATTGTTTGCTTTGATTCTCATTTTTTGATGATTAGGAATTTGGTTTGCTGAATGATCATATAAAGGATCATAGTAATATTCAAGCAGAAGTCGCACTGCTTGAGAATAGTTTCCGGATTTTAAGTCCAATTCGATTTGATTGGCAATTGGCGTATGAATCCTTCTCCTAATTCTAGTGAAAGCTTCCATACATTCTTGCTCGTGCTCCCACGGTTGATAGTCGTCAAGAATGTTAATAACTCTTTCTTCTATGGGAAGTTCAATAATCAGTTGAATGCCTTTATTTTTTTTCTCTAACATAAAATCAGGAAGTGTCACCTTGCCGATCCGTCTACTTTCACCTTCAAGTAAAACATAAGGAGAGTTCTGGAGTCGCCTGATGTCTTCCATAAGCAGGGAGTCGAATTTCTTTTGATTATTGGGTTCCAGTCCAATTTGTCCAAAAATGGAACCACGATGATTTGCATGCCCTTCAAAGTCGATAACCGGATAATTCGCTTCATGAAGACGTTGTAATATCGTTGTTTTTCCTGAACCGGTATAACCGTTTAGTACAAGGGCATCTGGCTTCCAATGTATCGTCTCTAACCGATCAACTACCCAGTTCCGATAGCTTCGGTAGCCGCCATCCAACCGATCTGCTTTAATTCCCATTAATGAAAGCACGGTAGCGGAAGTTCTGCTTCTCATTCCACCTCGCCAGCAAAAGACAGCTTTTTTTCCTTCTATTTCCTTAAATTCCTTAATAAAAGCTGGCAACTTAGCTGAGACGATTTCAAGCCCACGGTCTTTAGCAGCCTGTGGATTTACTTGCTTATAAATGGTTCCAACCTCTGCTCTTTCCTCGTCATTAAAAAATGGGATATTGATACTACCGGGAATGGTTGCATCTTTAAACTCTGAGGGAGAACGTACATCAATTATTGTAAGATCTCCAGTATCTTTTAATGAAAGTAAATCATCTATAGAAATATCTTGGAACAAGGAGTTTCCGCCTTTCTGAATAAGAACATTTATAATACATTAATATGGCCGGGATGATCTTCGGTTACTTCCCCAATTATTGCAGCTTCAACCCCGGCATGTTGTAATTTCAAAAGCAGATCATCAGCTTCTTTATCAGAAACTGAAATCAATAGTCCTCCAGATGTAACCGCGTCACATAAGATCCATTGATCGATCTGATCCATTGTTTCCGGAAACGTAACATCATTTTTTAGGTGGTCAAAATTATTTTTTGTTCCACCAGGGACTGCGCCAGCTTCTGCAAGCTCTCTTACCCTTGATAACATTGGAACTTGTTCGTTATAAATACGGATGCCTGTGTTACTGCCTTTTGCCATTTCTGATGCATGTCCCAGTAAACCAAATCCAGTAACATCTGTACACGCATGGACATCATAGGACTCCATTGTTTCAGATGCTGTTTTGTTTAAAGTTGACATTACATTCGTTACTCGAGCAATTTCTTCTTCTGTTACTAAATTGCGTTTAATGGAAGTTGTTGTAATACCGACACCAATCGGCTTTGTTAAGATGAGTTTATCCCCGGCTTTGGCACCGGCATTTGTACGAATTTTATCGGGGTGAACGATTCCAGTTACGGCAAGGCCGAATTTTGGTTCATTATCATCAATGGAGTGACCACCAACAAGCGTAATACCAGCTTCTTTCAATTTATCGCCTGCACCCCGTAATATATCTGTTAAAATTTGCTTATCCAATGTGGAGATGGGAAAAGCAACAATATTTAGTGCAGTTAAAGGCTTTCCACCCATTGCGTAAACATCACTGATAGCATTAGCAGCAGCAACCTGTCCGAAAGCGTACGGATCATCGACGATTGGCGTGAAGAAATCAACGGTTTGTACCATTGCCAATTCATCATTTAATCGATAGACACCGGCGTCATCACTCGTATCCAAACCAACAAGTAAATCCGAATTAGGAGAAGCTGGTGGTAAATCCCGTAACACTTTCGCTAAATCGGCCGGACCTATTTTACATCCGCATCCACCTTTGGATGATAGTGAAGTGAGCTTTATATTCGTTGAATCTGTCAATTTAAACCAACCTTTCTTCTCTGTACTATCATTATTATAGCACTTTCAAAACAATGGATGTCGGTTTGCGGACTGTCTGTTTTAATTGAAAATATTCCAAGGGAATCCACATGCTAATCAGCGAATTCCAAATTTCCATTTACAAAACTTGCTTGACCATTCAAAGCTTCAACAGGAAATATAAAGGCCCATGGCATACTTGTTTCTGGTGGAATCGATAAGGGTGGAATCGAAAAAGCATGTTCTGCAATCACTTTGTTTTTTTCGATATAACGTAATTTAGTATTGTTAAATTTAACTATGTCTCCACTGAAGTTATGAACCAAAACAGTGATTAATAATTCCCCGCGATGGTTAGTTGCCTGCCATAATGGGGTAAGCTTAATAGTAGGATAATGTTGAGAACGTGTTTCCTTAAAGATATGCACGATTCGTTCGCGATCTTTGCTTGGAAGTGCCTTATCCCACGACGTCTCAAATGTAAGTTTTTGCATGCTGCACCGCTCTTTTTACTTATTGTCTTCATTTTTTATTAAGTTCCTTCTTACCATTGTAACGTGAATTTGTTTATTTTTTCATGCACATAGAAAATATAAAGCTTTTTCGAGATAAATCGTTGATATAATAGCGTTTGCATTAAAATTTTTTTAGTATATGTTAAGAGAAATTTGTGAATTTATGTTAACATTAGGAGAGGATGAATCAGGAATTGTTCGTAGTGGAAGGATAATATGTAATTTGAAATCTTCATCAGCATAAGAACATCACGTGGCTAGGAGGAATTAAAATGGAAGAAGAAAAAGTAGAAGGACAGAAAGCGATAAAGCAAGCGAACGTGGGAGATAAGATTCAAGTAGTTAAGGGTGAGCAAAAAGGCAAGAACGGCGAAGTTATAACGGTGAGGGAAAACTCCGTGATTATTAAGATAGGTTCACATCCGATAACAGGTGAACCACTCAAGACAGTTGTTAATCATAAAAATTATAAAAAATAATGTAAAAACGAAAGAACAGCATTTCTACTTTATTGTAGAAATGCTGTTCTTTTTGTTAAGCTGGTTTTCTCCAAATGCCTAATACAATTGCAGCTACTACTGTACCTATTACAAGTGAAAGGAGGAAGAATATTGGATTCTCTGCTAATGGAATGACGAAAATTCCACCATGTGGAGCGGGAATGGCACTACTCCAGAATTGTGTCAAACCGCCGGCAATTGCTGCCCCAATTACAGAAGAACCAATAACTCGAAGTGGATCAGCTGCAGCAAATGGAATGGCACCTTCTGTGATGAATGAAAGTCCCATAACATAGTTGGTAACACCGGATTTGCGCTCGCCCTCGCTAAATTTATTTTTAAATAGAGTGGAAGCTAAAGCGATAGCCAAAGGTGGAACCATACCACCAGCCATAACTGCTGCCATTAGGCTACCATCACCGGTGTCTGTGAATATGCCGATTGAAAATGCATATGCTGCTTTATTAAAAGGTCCGCCCATATCAATTGCCATCATGCCGCCCAGTAGAACGCCAAGGATAACTGCATTACCTGTTCCAAGTCCTTGCAAGAAGTCCACCATTGCAGTATTTAATCCAGCAAAGATAGGACCAAATAGGAAGAACATTAGAATACCTGTGATGAATAATCCCAATACTGGGTAAAGAAGAATTGGCTTTAACCCATCAAGAGACTTTGGTAATCCGCGTAATAGTCTCTTTAAAAGGATAATGACATACCCCGCTAAGAAACCAGCAACTAAACCACCGATAAATCCTGCATCGCTATTTACTGCAATTAAACCACCGACCATACCTGGCATTAAACCTGGGCGGTCTGCAATGCTCATCGCAATGAACCCAGCAAAGATTGGAATTAGAAAGTTGAATGCATTGCCACCAAGTTCATTGAGGAAAAGGAAAATTTCACTATCACTTCCAAGTAAACTTTCAAATAGAAATGATATAGCCAGTAAGATTCCACCACCGATGACAAATGGAAGCATATGTGAGATACCATTCATAAGGTCATTATAAATCGTATTCCAAATAGATTTTGGTTTATCTTCCTCGTTCGTGCTTTCTTGATTATATTCAGCGTGATAGATTGGAGCGTCCTGATTAATTGCCTTTGTAATCAATTCTTCTGTTTTTTTAATTCCGTCACTTACCGGTCTTTCCAAGATACGTTTTCCATCAAAACGCGCCATCTCTACTTTTTTACTGGCAGCAATAATAACCGTGTCAGCTCTCCTAATTTCATCATCTGTTAAACGGTTTTTAGCTCCATCTGATCCGTTTGTTTCGACACGGATATCAACATTTAATTCCGCTGCTTTTTTCTTTAGGGAATCTTCAGCCATATAGGTATGTGCAATACCGGTAGGGCAGGCAGTTACAGCAACGATAAATGGTTTCTCACCAGATGAATCCGCTGATTCGACAGGTGTTTCTTCTTCATCTTCTGATTGGTTGAAAAGTGCATGCACTTCATCAGGTGTTTTTGCTAGTTTGAGTTGATTAACAAACTTACTATCAATTAACATTCTGGATAGTGCAGCCAACGTTTGTAAATGGGTATCATTAGCACCTTCGGGAACAGCAATCATGAAAAATAAATAGGTTGGTTGACCATCAAGTGAATCATAATCAACCCCTTTATTGCTCTTCGCAAAAAGTACGGTCGGTTTATTAACTGCCTTTGTTTTTGCATGTGGCATAGCAATCCCGTCACCAAGGCCCGTGGAGGATTGTGCTTCACGATTTAAAATGGCTTCTTTAAATAGCTTTGCATCACTTACAATCCGATGTTTGTTCAAGCTATTAATCATTTCATTAATTGCAGCTTCTTTTTCTGTTGCCTGCATGTCCATAATCATTATATCTTTACTTAATAAATCAGTAATTTTCAAGTTTATCCGTCCTTTCTAAGCTTATTATGTTAGATACTGGTGACTTCCACCTGAGGTAGCAGTGATAAGATTTCTTCTTTCTTAGCTAAGTCATTGGAAAAAGCTGTGGCGCTGCCAGAGGCAATTCCCATTTTAAAAGCTTTGACTGGATCATGACTCACTAAATAGTCACCGACAAATCCAGCAATCATGGAATCACCAGCACCGACAGAGTTTTTAACCAGTCCTTTTGGATTGATTCCCTTATAGATTCCGTCCTTGGTAATTAGCAAAGCGCCATCTCCCGCAAGCGAGACAATTACATGCTTGGCACCTGCTTCTAGTAACTTTTTACCGTAATGGCTAATATCTTCTGTGGTGTAAAGTTGTACATTAAATAATTGCTCCAGCTCATGCTGATTTGGTTTTACAAGTAATGGTTTATAGGGCAATGCTTTTTTCAATGCTTCACCAGTTGTATCAATGACAAATTCTGCTTCTTTTCCGGTAATGCCTTCTATCATTTTGCTGTAATAATTAGCTGGTAATGATGGTGGTTTACTGCCGGATAAGATAAAGGTATCTGTACTTTCAGCAGATTCCATTTGTGTTAATAATTGATATGCTTCGGCATTTGTAATCACTGGCCCTTGCCCATTAATTTCTGTTTCTGCATCTGATTTAAGTTTGATGTTAATTCTTGTGTCTCCTTCAATAGGAATGAAGTCTGTTTTGACACGATCCTTTTCGAGCCAATCTGAAATAAAATCACCTGTGAATCCACCTATAAATCCTAAAGCGGTTGTTTCCACATTGATTTCCTTTAATATACGAGAGACGTTAATACCTTTTCCGCCTGGTAATTTCAAATCGTTCTCCATATAATTTAATTTACCAATAGTTAACTCCTTTACAGGAACTACATAGTCAATGGAAGGATTTAGGGTAATGGTATAAATCATTTCGTGGCCTCCAATATCGTTGTTTTATCGTAATACGATTTCAAATTTTGTTCACTTGAATCCGTTAGTATCGTCACTTCTTCTAAATCGCATACCTTTGCAAAGCTGACTTTGTCCCATTTACTTTTATCTGCAAGTACATAGGTTACTGCTGATTGGTGGTGGGCAAGCGTCTTTAGTGCAGCTTCCTCAGGATCTGGAGTTGTACATCCATAGGCGATGTCAATTCCGTTGATTCCTAAAAAGGCTTTTGTAAAACGAAAATTCTTTAATTCATTTAGACTTGATGCACCAATAATAGCCTTTGTGGAATTTTTTACCTTTCCACCAAGTTGAATCGTGTTTATATTTTTATCAGCAAGTAGGGAGGCGTGAAGTATCCCATTTGTTACTACTGTTATAGTGTCCGTATTTAAATAATCAATCATAGCCAGGGTTGTTGTACCAGCATCCAAGTAAATCACATCATTTTTTTCAATCAAGGATGCAGCAAAAATACCAATTTTATCTTTTTCTTGAACGTTTTTGAACGTTTTTGTGGTATAAGATAGTTCTTCATCCAATTGATAATTTCGTTTGGCGCCGCCATGGATACGTGTGAGTATCCCGTTATTCTCCAGTTGCGCGAGATCTCTTCGAATTGTAGATTCTGAACAATTAAGTTCGGTCATAAGTTCATGAGATTTTACAATACCGCTTTCATTTAGTCGCTTTATAATAAAGGAATGCCTTTCTTCCGTTAACATAAGTATCCTCCTATAATCAGTATAATAACAGCAAAAACGTTCATAATCAATCAAAAGGGAAGCGATTTCTTCAATTGAAACGGGATTCAGGTAAAATTAAAGCTTGAGGTTAATGTTTAATCTGAATTTAGAAGCTGGAAGAGGAAAAAGACTATGCGTTTTATTTACGCATAGCCTTTTTTCTATAGATAATTAAGTGTTTTTGTTAAACAATGTGTTTATTAAAGTTTTATAATCATTTTCTTCAAAAGAAATATTTATCTTATCTATTCTTTCAGTGTTGGGAAAAGTGAAAATGGTTTGGCTAAATTTAGTTTTTGCAGGACCAATTAAACTATAGATTATGTCAATGACTTTAAAGCAGTTTATATCTATTCCATTTTCAGATTCATTTTTTATACTTATGGTTATAAAGTTATCATTTTTGGTGAATCTAGTTTTTCTGGGTGGGACACCTTTTACTTTGGAAAGTGTTCGAATAGAGTCTTTAAAATAATCATTTTCTAATGTCATTGAAAATTGCCCCATTCCTATTAATTAGTAATATTATTGAATCGAATATAAACACAAAAAGTTAGGTTATTGGCAACTGGTTCTGGTGGGAAATCAAAAATAACAGCAGATTCAGGAAGAGAGTTAATCGTTCTTAAATTGCTTTTAATAATAATTTTTTTAACAGTGGTGTAAAATGCTCTGGTAGTTCAGAAACAGTTGGAACCATAATATGTTCTTTGCCGTATATATTTTTCATGATATCTTCTTCTCTTTCACCAATCTCCCCGTCTGCTAAAAACATTCCGATGACATCGATGCCTTTTTTTCTAGCCTCAGATACTGCCAGATGTGTGTCAACAATTCCATTCTGATCATAGTTTGATGCTGCGGGCTCCCCATCTGAAAATACTAACAGGAACTTATTCTTTTCACGCCTTGCTTCCATTTCTTGCGTAATAACTCGTATGCTAAACCCATCCCGATTATCTTCCTGGGCTTCGAGTTGCATAATTTTTGGACCGTTGTTTTGATAAAGAGAATCAGAAAAGGAATGGATCATGTGAGAGTAATTTGGTTGGTAGTTTTCTCTCACTTCATTTGCATCTTCCCAGAATCCAATAATGGAGTGGGGGATATCTAATTGTTTGAGGACTTCATGAAATAAAATAACTCCTCTTTTTGTTTCTTCCATTTTACTTGCCATCGATGCAGAGCAATCTATAAGTAAGGTGAAGACAGCATCGAATTCTTTTGATTCATGATTCTTTTTATAAAATACTCTTGGAGTTTCATCAATCACAATCGGTAATAACTTTTTGGATAGCCGTCCAACCAATAAATCTTTTCGTGGTGCATTTTTTTTATGCTCAATTGTCTTTTTGATTGTATTAGCAAGTTTTCGTTGGTAAGCTTCAATCGCTTTTACATACTCCTGACATAATTGCTCGTCTTCCCTGGAGGGATTGTCTGCTAACTTGATTAAATGTACTGCTTCTTTGTTCGCTTCCCCAAAAACATTCTCATTATCTTGTGTTGCATTGGATTCTTCCTTTTTATCCAATGCTTCCATTTCGGAATAATCCTTTTCTTTACTTTCTCCGGAAGCACCCTGGATGGAAGCCATAGCTTGGTCGGCATCTTCTGTTTCGCGAGCACCGCCACCCATCATGCTTGTTTTAGTACCTTGTTCCAATTCAAATTGCATGAAGTTTTGCTTTTGGTCACCATTTTTATTCTCACGATGCCAGGTGGAAAATTCCTCATCGAAGTATTCGCTGTTTTCCTCATCGATATCTTCCTGATCATTATTGACTAGTTCGTCTGTTCTTGTAAGTTCGTCAAATAACGTATTTTTTGTATAACTCTCCATATGGCTGATTGGAAAGATGAAATATTCATTAATGGAATCCTGATAATGCTCGCTGACTCGGAAAATAATTTGTGTCGCTATCTCTGTAATATCTCCAGTGCTTTTGGCTTCAAAGACGGAATAGATGAGCGGTTTTAAATCATCGAGTTGATGAAGTTGTTTCTCATTTGCTCTCGGAAAAACAGGGTCTGGATTATCTGACTGTATTAATAAATAGAGAAGGCAAAAGATTTCATCTGTCGCAAACCCTCGGGTAACATTTGCAGTCAGTTGTTTTTCGAAATAATGCTTTAGGTAATTTTTGCGAACTGTAAAGCCTTTTTTTGTCCCTGGACGCTCTTTTTTCACTATTTCTTCAAGTCGGATATCTTCAAGTAGTGTAAATAATTGGGCGGAAAATTTAGGTATTCCGCTTTCCATCGTGTTATCCAAATATGTTTTCATTGCAGGTACGCTGGAAAAACGTAAGGTACCAATCGTTCGTAAGAGAACATCTGTTTTAAGTCCTGTTTCTCTAATTTCACCTTTTGATTTATCCCAGAATCTACTTGCTGTAACTTTAGAGTCAATCAGATCAATAAAGGATCCGTAATTATGTTCAAAATCCATATCCGGATTACCGGATAGGACAGTAGTCAAATCCTGTAGTTGCATAAAAAGATCTGTATCTACCTTTGAATCATGGAAACGATACATGAAATATTCTCCTTGTCTATTAGAAAACTTGGTTGTCACTAAGGTTTTAAGTGACAACCTTAGCCCGAGCTTATACAGTTTAGAAAGTATTTATACTTTCTAAACTGCAAATAAAGTATCTGTCAGATTTAGTACAAATTCGCGTTCACGGTCTTCATCCAATTTATCAACAATAGAGCGAAGGATTGCCCTTTTGGGTGGAATGATTCCGCTCAAATCACAAGCATCCAGTAAAGCACGGATGGAAGCAGCTTCTTCAGATAACTTTCCTTGATGAACTGCAGTAATGAGATCTTTGGATAATTTAACAAATAAATCGGTTGTCACTTCATCTGCCAGACTTGTGTTTGTCTGAATCAGTTTTTTTAGTTGTTCACCTTCAATATAAGGAACATCAATAACGATGAAGCGGTTTTTCAAAGCCTCGTTTAGTGGAACGGTACCGATGTATCCCTCATTTATCGCTGCAATCACCCCGAAGCCATCTTTGGCTGTGATAATTTCATTCGTAAATGGATTCGTAATCGTTCTTCGGTAGTCCAATACCCCGTTAATTAGGGGGAGCGTTTCTGGTTTGGCCATGTTTATTTCATCGATATATAAGAACTCTCCATAATTCATTGCATTAATTACGGGTCCTGGAATGAATTCAATTACTTGTTTCTCCTTTTCATAGGACAGTGTTTTAAAGCCAAGTAAGCTTTCTGCATCCAGATCAACGGAGCAGTTCACACTGAACATGGGTTGATGGAAGAGGGAGGATAAAGTTTCGGCGAATTTCGTTTTCCCTGCACCTGTTGGGCCTTTTAATAAAACATTCTTCCCCATGGAAAGAGCAGAAATGGCATCAATTAGTAAGTCCATATCAGGAGGAACATAACCATCTTGTCTGATCAACTCTTGGAAATTCTCATCATTTTTTCTTTTCTTATTATTCAATAGTTCGTTTATATTTTCAGGTAAATTGTAATTGCTGTTCATGATAAAACTCCTTCCATAACTATTGTAGCTTTGATTCGCTACAAAAACAAAAATTCCGGATAAATACGATTGCGAATCGTATAGGGGATTGATAAGATTAGATTACTAATGCCCACACTTTAGCACTGTTTATAGCCTTTTAATCAGTGCAGAGTTGAGATGAAATGCGAACTAGAATAGGGAACTTCGGCGATCGCTCTGGGAAATACACTGCGCTTTTCGCGGGCGGCTGGTGAGCCTCTTCATGCTGAAGCATTTCAGAGTCTCACCTATGCCTTTCCTCCCGCAGAAGTCTCCGTGTATTTCCCAGAGCTGGTTAGAAGGTTACTAATAATTACTATACTAGTGAGCTAAAATGGCATTCTAAAACTTCACCAGTCCGGGTGAGCGGCGGGCGGTGACTCCTGCGGGAAAAGCACTTGTCCGAAGACCCCGCAGAGTGGGTTTCTCGAGGAGACTGAGGCCGTGCCCGCGGAAAGCATCCGCCCAGAGCGATCCCGGACGGCGGGATAAGCACAAATCCTGGAAATAAACCTAGAGTTACTTCGTAGCATTCCTGTAGAACGCTAAATTTAAGGTTTGAAAAAAATAGAGCCCCTCGGTAAGAT
>NZ_JBHSAO010000003.1:0-165130 GCF_042650085.1 Oceanobacillus longus
TCCATCTTACCGAGGGGCTCTATTTTTTTCAAACCTTAAATTTAGCGTTCTACAGGAATGCTACGAACTAACTTATATCTTTATTGAATCCTAACCACAAAGCGACGTAATTTCTGGGTAGTATTCTAAGATGTATGCTATTGCTGCCGTCCGGGATTACTCTTGGCGGATGCTTTCCGCGGGCACGGCCTCAGCCTCCTCGAGAAACCCACTCTGCGGGGTCTTCGGACACGTGCTTTTCCCGCAGGAGTCACCGCCCAGAGCAATCCCGGACTGGTGAAGCTTGGTGATGAGATTTTTATAACAATCACTAATGCAGTTAATCGTTTGTAAACTTCTAACCAGCTCTGGGAAATATACGAAGACTCCTGCGGGAGGAAAGGCATAGGTGAGACTCTGAAATGCGTTAGCATGAAGAGGCTCACCAGCCGCCCGCGGAAAGCGAAGTATATTTCCCAGAAGCGGTCGCCGAAGTTTCTACATACTGATAGAAGTCAACTGCGCAGTTTATACATTTTGTGGCAGAAACAACAATCTTTTAGAAAATAGCCTAATTAAGAAACAGGATCTTCTGCCTTCAGTAAAGTAGAAGTTCATTTTTTTAATTTTTAGAGACATTAAACTTGTTAGTTACTATTTATAACTATATAATAAAAAGGAATTAATTATATTGCAATAACCTAAAAAGGGTGTTATAGTATTATTAATTAAAGTATGTTTAATTAAAAATAAAGTTAAATGATTGGGAGGAAATATAATATGTTAAAAATTGGTATTGTTTTAGGTAGTGTTCGTCAAGGACGTAATGGGGAAGCGGTAGCTAAATGGACGTATGATTTTGCTACAAAACGTAATGATGATGTGGAATATGAAATCGTGGACTTGGTTGATTACAAATTGCCATTCCTTGGTGCGGCAATTCCTGAAGACAAGCAAGCAGAAGCAGAAACAACAATTAAAGCATGGTCTGATAAAATAGCTTCATTCGATGGTTATATCTTTATAGCACCAGAATACAATCATGCAGTAGGTGGAGCATTCAAAAATGCACTTGACTTCTTGAACCCAGAATTAAATAATAAAGCAGCTGGATTCGTTGGATATGGTAGCTTAGGTGGAACCCGTGCACATGAAAACCTTCGTCTAATCTTAGGAGAACTACAAGTTGCAGACGTACGTACTGCAGTAACATTCTCGTTAATGACCGACTTCGAAAACATGAGTGAATTCAAACCTGCTGACTACCATGCAGACAATGCTAACCAAATGCTTGATCAAGTAATCGCGTGGAGCGGTGCTTTAAAAACAGTTCGATAAGCTTTTCCTGTACGGTAGGAAAATAAAAATAACCCTATAATTAATTGGGGTATAAAAGGGCAGTTTTCCCTGCGTATCGATTGCGCTTAACCACTCTAAGTGTGGGGTGACTGTCCTTAAATTATTAAACAACAAGAAGAATAGGTGGTGCTCAAATGGGTTTCTTAGAGAAATTATTTGGTAAATCAACGAAAAAAAACGATGAACCAGTAGTAAAAAAAGATAAATTAAAAATAGCTATCATTCAAGGTAGTGTTCGTCAAGGTCGTAACGGGGAAGCTGTTGCAAATTGGGTCTATGATTTCGCAACAAAACGTAATGATGATGTGGACTATGAAGTAGTTGATCTTGCAAAATTCGACCTGCCATTGCTAGGTGAAGAATTAACGGAAGCGAACCAAGTTGGTTCCGAAACTGCAATAAAAGCATGGTCTGAAAAAATCGCTTCCTTCGATGGCTATATTTTTGTAGCTCCGGAATACAACCATGCAATAGGTGGAGCATTGAAAAATGCGCTTGACTTCCTAAATCCGGAAGTTAATAATAAAGCCGCCGCATTTGTCGGTTACGGTAGCTTAGGTGGAACTCGTGCACATGAAAACCTCCGTCTAATCCTAGGGGAACTTCAAGTTGCTGATGTACGTACTGCAGTAACATTTTCTCTAATTTCAGACTTTGAAAACATGAGCGAATTCAAGCCTGCTGACTACCATGCAGATAATGCTAACCTAATGTTGGATCAGCTTATTTCCTGGACGACTGCATTTAAACCATTAAGATAAATAAAGAAAAGAAAGGATGTCCCGTCGACATCCTTTTTTTGATGAAAAAATGGGTATTTAAGAACCCCCCTAATTAAAGAGGGTTTCGTTTGCTATTCTTCCGTGAGTTTTTCTATTTGTACATCGAACTCCTTTTGAGGGTTATCCAGTGGATAGATACGTGCAAGTTGATTTTGATCATCCACATGCTGGATATAAATTTTTTCCCCGTTATACGTTACATTTACTAAATCGGGTGATTGAACAATTTCTTCAGCTCGTTGGATATTCATATGTGATCCTCCTTGGTTTAATATATCTTAATGTCGCTTGTTAGGTAATTTTTTCGCTGGGTCATTATGTCCCTGGCGCTTTTTATTCGCTATGTCCTTTTTCTTTGTATCATTAAACTTTTTTACGAACTCATTTGTATTATCCATTCTTGCACCACCTCCTCAAATAATCGAATACGCTTATTCTTACCATTGAAAGTTGAAAAATGCATAGCCCTGTTTCGTAAAAAGGACGCTTAGTAATTTGGTGTATAAAAAATCCAAGTTTACTTTTTAGGCATATTGAGGTAATATTAATTCCTACTAACTTTATTGGTTAAGGAGGGCATTTTAATGGAACAATCTATTGTCACAGAGAAAAGATTTAATTTTATACCGACAACCGTTATTACTGAGCTCAGTCCAATGCAAAAACCAATCATGTCATTGGGAATTATAGCTGCTATTGCATTATTGATAGCTACTGTTGTTACAGCAGGCTGGGTACAGGGTGTTTTATATATCATAGGACTTGCATTAGGTGCAACGTTGCTCCATGCCAGATTTGGGTTTACTTCGGCTTTTCGCAGACTCGCTTCAGTGGGGAATGTACAGGGACTTCAGGCACATATGGTCATGCTTGCAATAGCGACAACATTATTTGCAATTATTTTAAGTACAGGTTTTAGTTTTACAGGACTTACACCTGCTGGGTATGTATCTCCTGTTGGGGTCAGTGTTATTTTCGGATCATTTATTTTTGGTATTGGTATGCAGCTTGGTAATGGATGTGCGTCTGGTACATTATATAATTTCGGTGGTGGATCATCATCCATGATATTAACGCTGATTGCCTTTATTATCGGATCAACAATCGGTGCTTATCATTTCTCATTCTGGATGGGTACACCTTCTTTGCCTCCGATATCATTGGCTGAATCCACTGGACTTGGGTTTTTTGGTGCATGGATTGTTCAGCTAGCTTTATTTGCTTTAATCTATGGGGTTACTGTTAAAATTGCCAAACGGAAAAATCCCCCATCCATGAAACCTCTTCCTACAACAAACGGATGGAAAAAAATATTCAGAGGTGCATGGCCACTATTTGCTGCGGCAATCATTCTTGCAATCCTAAATGCTTTGACTTTGACAGTCAGAGGTCAACCATGGGGGATTACATCTGCTTTTGCTTTGTGGGGAGGAAAGACACTTCAGGCAATTGGTATCGATGTGACTAGTTGGGGTTATTTTACAGGAGCGAACGCGGAGGCTTTATCACAAACGGTATTGGCTGATTCCACGAGTGTCATGAATTTCGGTATTATACTTGGAGCATTTATTGCAGCCGCTGCCCAGGGATCTTTCAAACCGAAGAAGTTTAAACCTGGTGTTGCTGGTGCTGCTATTGTTGGTGGTCTTTTGATGGGATATGGCTCCCGTCTTGCATTCGGCTGCAATATTGGCGCATACTTTGGCGGGATTGCCTCCTTTAGCCTTCATGGTTGGGTATGGGGAGTAATGGCATTGCTTGGAACTGGACTTGCTTTGTTTATCAGACCATTATTCGGCATGAAGAATCCGAAGAAATCGGATCAATTTTGTTAATAAAAGACTAGTAATCTATTTCTTCACTTTGCTAAAGTATTAAAAAAAAGCTCCGTTCCTTTATCGAAAAGGAACGGAGCTTTTTTTATCTTAAGGTCAATTAGCGAATTCTGCTTTAACAGTCTTCGAGTTTTGAAGAACGAGTACACCAGCAAATTGCATTGTCACTTTGATAAAGATTTGTCCTAAAATTGCCATCCATACTGCTTCCCAAGGTACAAACCCGGCCCCTAGAGGTGATAAACCAATAATTACGAAAATAGTCGAATCCAGTACACCACCAACTGTTCCGCTATAAAGTACACGGATATGCATCGGCTTTTTTATCCTGGAATAAATTTCTGTATCCACGGTTTCTGAAACGAGGAAACTAATCGCACTGGCAAAAACAATCCATAATGTATCCCCTAACAGATAACTTGAAATTGCAGATAAAAGCAGTGCCATACCAATCAACAAGTACGTTTTTTTCTTGCCGTATTTGTTTTGTACCATATCCCGTAAGATAAATGTTAACCCAATCAGAAATGACCCCCAAGGGATAATAAATACTCCTAATTCTAATGGGGCAAACTTTGCGGTAACAATATTTGCAATAATAATAACAATAAGGTAAAAAAATATTCGCATGGATAGCGCTCCTTTGTACAGTATTAATCAGGAACACCTACTGTCGAACGAGAGAATCATAGTAAAAATTCAATAAAATACAAAAATAAAAACCATATCCTAAAGAAAGATATAGTTACTTCTTTAGTTTTTTATAGAGGGTTTATTCTAGAACCTCTCCCACAAAGCAGGTATTAAATTGATGTTTTTATTATAGCATAAAAATGGTCGACTGGAGGCTTATTTTCTCCCTTCACAGTTGTTATCGGTCATAATGGCAGACCAGTTCATCGTGATCTAGGGTGCATCTCAATTAATACCTTGTTTAATTTTCAAATAGAAAAGGAATAATAACTATATATGAATATAAAGGAGGGTGTTATTTTGAGTCAGGAAGAAATTAAATCAACCGTTGAGAAAATTTTTAAAGAAAGTCCGGTTGGAACGATGGCGACCGTGAAAGGAAATAAGCCTCATTCGCGATATATGATGTTTTTCCATCGGGATTTAAAACTGTACACAGCTACGAATAAAGATACGGATAAAACAGATGAAATTGAAGAAAATCCATTTACACATATCCTCATCGGATACGAAGGTGGAGGATTTGGCGATCAATACGTGGAATATCAAGGCAAAGTATCCTTTAATAACTCCGAAGAACTGAAAAAGGAACTATGGAATGATGATATGAAGCTTTACTTTGAAGGACCGGATGATCCCGAGTATTTGATTTTGGAAATAGAGCCACTTCAAGTCCGTTTAATGAATAAAAAAGGTGAGCCGCCTAAACAATTGGATATTTAACAGCTCACTTAACGTAAGTAACGATTAATATGACAGGAATTTCAGGGGGTCAGTCCTTTGATGTTCCTGTTTTTTTATGGATGGATTTAGTATGCCAATTATAGTCCTTTATACCGACAGAGTATGAAGATAATGTTAATGTTATTAATCTTCATTGAACAACACGTAAGGTTTAAGTAAATTACCTAATTTTAGTGAAAAAGTATGCTTAACTGAAAATGCGAATGTTAAGGAGGCAACAAAATGAGTCAAGTTGAATTAATCGATATTTCCAAGTCATACGACAAACAAAAAAGTGTATTAGATGAAATCAATTTATCCATTGAAGAGGGTGAATTTTTTGTTCTTGTTGGCCCCTCTGGTTCTGGTAAAAGTACATTACTTCGAATGATTGCAGGTCTGGAAGAAATTACAGGGGGCACATTAAAAGTAGATAAAAAAACCGTTAACCACCTCCCTCCAAAAGATAGAAACTTATCCATGGTCTTTCAAAATTATGCATTATATCCGCATTTATCCGTCGAACAAAATATCCTTTTTGGATTAAATGCAAAAAAAGTAGATAAGAAAGAACAGCGAAGAAGATTAACGGAAACTGCTAAAATGATGGGATTGGATAAACTGTTAAAACGAAAACCAAAAGAACTATCAGGTGGGCAAAGACAACGGGTAGCGCTCGCTAGATCTGTTGTTAGTGAAGCACCACTGTGTTTGATGGATGAGCCACTTTCTAATCTGGATGCTAAATTACGCGCCCATATGCGAGTGGAAATTCGCAGGTTGCAGAAGAGATTGGGTCTGACCATGGTCTATGTAACGCATGATCAAGTGGAAGCGATGACGATGGGTGATCGAATAATGGTATTGAATGACGGTAAGATTCAGCAAGTCGGTAAACCGATTTCGCTCTATAATGAGCCAGCAAATTTGTTTGTTGCATCATTCATTGGTTCGCCAAAGATGAATTTAGGCAAAGTTGTTTATTCATCAGATACAAGAAAGTTAATTATTGAGGATACGCTTCTGTTAGATGTCGATTCAAGCTTCTTAAATATGATTTCATTAAATAAAAACTTGACGATTGGTATTCGTGCAGAGCATATTCTTCCGGCAACAGATAAGGATCCGACACATCATCTCGAAGTTGTGAACGTGGAACATTTAGGAAATGAAACGTCTATTGCATTCGATATTGGTTCAGAAATGTGGACAGCAAAATGGCCCGGTCAATGGGCAATTAACGTAGGTGATTTCGTGCCCATACATATAACGATAAACAATTTAAGTTTCTTTAATACAGATACAGGAGAACTGATCAGGTCTGCAAATATAAGTAAGAAACAAGAGGTCGTTGCAATATGAGTATAAGCAATGCAGTAGTTCAACCAACTGAGTTGAATCAACTTGATTTTGACCAAATCAAAAAGAAGCAGCGAACAAAGGGCTTTTTAAAAGGAATCCTGTTTTTGTTTCCTTCCATTGTTTTATTTAGTATATTTTTGTTCTACCCGCTTCTGCGTACAATTTATTTAAGTTTCTTTCTTACCGATGCAAAGGGTGTAACGACTGTCTTTGTAGGCTTTGATAATTTTATCAATATGTTTAACTCGCCAATTTTCTTACAAAGTATTCAATCAACCTTTTTATTTGTCTTATATACGGTGCCTGTAACTATCCTTATAAGCTTATTTCTAGCCGTTATTGCCAATGAGAAATTAAAGGGAATTGGGTTCTTTCGGACAATCTACTCGTCAACCATGGGGATTTCTGTTGCAGCAGCATCCGTATTCTGGTTGTATCTGTTCCATCCAACCATCGGGATGCTAAATGTTATTTTACGTTCGCTTGGGTTTGAAAATATCGGATGGCTTACAGATCCAACATGGGCACTGATAGCTGTTTCGTTGACAACGATCTGGATGAATATCGGTTTTACATTTTTAATTCTCCTTGGTGGGTTGCAGTCCATTGATTCTTACCTCTATGAAAGTGCAGATATCGATGGAGCGGGCTATTTCTACAAACTTAGACGTATTACGATACCCATGCTGTCACCGACATTGTTCTTTGTCGTTACGGTCACCATTATTAATGCCTTCCAGACATTTGGTCAAATAGATATTCTGACGCAGGGTGGGCCACAAAATACGACAAACTTAATTGTTTATTCCATATATCGGGAAGCTTTTGTCAATTATCAGTTTGGTTCGGCAAGTGCCCAAGCGGTAGTATTGTTTATCATTATCCTACTAATGACTTTCTTGCAGTTTAAATTTGGTGAAAGGAAGGTTCATTACCAATGACAATGCCAATGAGCAGGAAAATAATTTTATATGTTTTACTGGCTATTTCGGGAATGATTGTATTTGCACCGACCCTTATGGCATTCATGATGAGTTTTATGTCAAACAAGGATATTATGACCGGGAGCCTTCCAACATCACTGTCTTTTGATAATTATGCAAAAGCATTTGGTCAGTTCCCATTACTGAAATATCTATTTAATAGTTTCTTCATTTCGGTTTTAATTATGCTTGGACAATTGTTGTTATCGAGCCTCGCAGCATATGCCTTTGTGTTTCTGGAGTTTAAAGGAAGAGACCTTTTATTTTACTTATTCATTGCTACGATGATGGTTCCATTTGAGGCATCCATTATCCCGAACTTCCATATTATCCGTGACTTGGGTTGGATTGATACGTATCAGGGGCTGTCTGTACCATTCTTTGCAATGGCATTCGGAACGTTTTTGCTGAGACAAAACTTTAAGCAAATTCCTAAAGAGCTAAGAGAAGCAAGTCAGATTGCTGGTATGGGCGATTTTAAATTTTATTTAACGGTCGTACTACCAGTTGCTAAAACAAGTCTAATCACACTCGGTGTCTATGGATTCCTAACATCATGGAATATGTATCTATGGCCACTGCTTTCCACAACGAATGACAGTGTTCGTACCGTACAAATCGGATTGAAGCAATTACAGACACAGGAACAGTTGAATGACTGGGGTGTGATCATGGCTGGGGCAATTATTGTTGTTATTCCAACCCTGATCCTATTATTCCTTGGTCAGAAAAGGCTGCAAAGAGGGCTAGCAGAGGGTGCATTAAAATAAGAGGATTTGTGTAATCTCCCGCCTGGTCGGGATTAAATAACTAGATTCATAAATTAAAAGGAGTGTTAAAAGTATGAAGAAATTACTCGCATTACTGATGTTAGGTCTTGTACTATTTATTGCAGCATGTAGTTCAGAAGGTGAAGCATCAGAGGATGAATCAAGCGCAAGTGACAATGAAACGTCAGAAGAAAGTGAAGTGAGTGATGAGTCGCAAACTGTAACATTCTGGCATTCGATGGGTGGAGCTGGACAGGAAGCATTGGACGCAATTGTGGATTCGTATAATCAGTCACAGGATGCTGTTCAGGTGAATGCCGAATACCAGGGTACATATGATGAAGCATTAACAAAGTTTAATGCTGTTGCAGGCACGGATAGTGCACCAACAATGATTCAAACGTTTGAAATTGGAACGATGTCCATGATCAATAGTGGCAATATCGTGCCAATTCAAGAATTTGTTGATACAGACAGTTATGACATGAGTGGATTGGAAGAGAATATTGTAAACTACTATTCATTGGATGATACATTTTATTCCATGCCATTTAACTCTTCTACACCTGTCATGTACTACAATAAAGAGGCATTTGAAGCAGCAGGTCTGGATCCAGAAGCGCCACCTGAAACGTTTGAAGAAGTAGAAGAGGCTAGCACTGCAATTGTAGATTCCAATCCAGATATGAAAGGTTTTGCATTGCAGGCATATGGTTGGTTATATGAACAATTACTGGCAAACCAAGGTGCATTATTATTGAACAATAACAATGGACGTACAGATACTTCTACTGAAATTGGCTGGACAGAAGAAGAGGGGAAATCAATCTTTACATGGGTAGAAAATATGGTGAATGATGGAACTTTTGCTAACTATGGTACAAATGGCGATAACATGGTGGCTGGTTTCCTTGCTGGTGATGTATCCATGTTCTTGCAATCATCTGCAAGCTCAAGAGACGTCATCGATAATGCACCATTTGAAGTTGGCATTGCATTCTTACCACATCCTGAAGAAAAGGAACGTCAAGGTGTTGTCATCGGTGGTGCAAGTCTTTGGATGATCGATGGAAAACCAGAAGCTGAACAGCAAGCAGCATGGGATTTCATGAAATATTTACAAACGCCAGAAATTCAAGCAGAGTGGCATGTGGGAACTGGATACTTTGCAATCAACCCAGCGGCATATGAAGAGCAGACAGTAAAAGACGCATATGAGGAAATGCCACAATTACAAGTGACCGTTGATCAATTACAAGCAACAAAGCCATCTTACGCAACACAAGGGGGATTAATGGATATGATTCCTGAAGGGCGTAAGATTATGGAAACAGCACTTGAAACAGTATACAATGGCGGAGATGTAGACGAGGCATATAATACTGCTGTTGACCAATTCAATGCTGCAATTGAACAGGCAAACGCAGCCAGAGGAGAATAATAATAAGAATAGTTAAGAGGGAAGAGGGAATAATGCAGCCAGTGCTGTTTTATTCTCTTTTCTATAATAATAAGGGGAGTGATTTCGATGACGGAAACAAAGGTATATGGTCATCGCGGTAGTATGGGGAATTATCCGGAAAACACGTTGCTAGGGTTTCATGAAGCTATCAGGCAAGGTGTGGATGGTCTTGAACTGGATGTACATATGACAAAAGATGGTGAAATTGTCGTCATTCATGATGAAACATTGGACCGAACTACAGACGGAACTGGATTTATTAAAGATCTTACATTAAATGAAATCAAGCAATATAGTGCAGGTAGTAAGTATGAATATTTTACGAAATTCGATGCTTCATGGTCGGCGGAGAAGGTACCTACATTAAAGGAAGTACTTGAGTTACTAAAGCCGTATGATATCGAGCTTAATATTGAGTTGAAAACCTATGTATTTAATTATGAAGGAATAGAGGAGAAGATTAACTCACTAGTAGAAGCATACGGAAATGAGCGCAGAATAGTCTATTCTTCTTTCCATCTGCCTAGCATATTGCGTATAAAGAAGTTAGAACCTGCTGCTGAGATTGCATGGCTTCTGAATCAACCAATCCCATTACTATCGGACTATCTAAAAGGCCTTCAACTTAATGCCCTGCATTTAGATAAGCAAGTCGTATTGGCCAATGTCCATCAGTGGAAAGATTTATATGAAAAGGTACGTGTTTGGACGGTCAATGGCGATGATGAAATTAAGCAGTTATTAGATTTGAAAGTCAATACCATAATTACTGACTTCCCGGAAAAAGTTCTGTTCTTCAAAAGTGAGCGAAAGGCATTTGCTTAAAAAAATAGCGATTCCTTCCCTGCTTCTATTAGTTATTGGCTTTATTAGTTGGCTTAATCCCGGAGAAGTTGAAACAGCGCATCCGATGGTTGATACGCCGAAGGTTATTGCCCACCGTGGTGCCAACAATCAGTATAATGAAAGTACGATTCCAGCCTATCAAATTGCTGCTGAATATGGTGTCGATGCACTTGAAATAGATCTTCGGATGACGGACGATGGAGAGCTTATCGCCATGCACGATGAATTGATTGATCGTACGACAACAGGGACAGGGAAAGCTTCTGATTATAAACTAAAAGAAATAAAGGAATTCCAGACAGTGGAAGTTTTTAATAATCAAACTATAGAGGAAGAAATTCCAACATTAAATGAAATCATGGAAGTATTTTCAGATACAGAACATTATTATATTGAAACAAGATTGGTCGATGGGAAGCCTGTCATGGAGGAACCTTTAATTGAAATGTTAAATGGCTATAATCTAATTTCCAAAGAATTAGTCACCATTCAATCTTTTTCACAAATAAGCTTGGCAAAAATTCACGAGTTGGCCCCTGAGATTCCTTTAACATTGCTATTTGGCAAAGGGAAATTCAATCTGAAAGAGGCCACATTAGTTGACTATCCGTTTATTGGCATCGAATCAACAGATGTAACACGGAAAAATGTAAATGAATTACACAAACATGGAAAAGAAGTACATGTATTTTTCACTGACTTGGATAAGCAGAAAGAAGAGCAGGAACGAGTTAAATCTTTGGGTGTAGATGGATATTTTACAGATAATATTGCATTTACGAAAGAGTTACTGGAAGAAGAGTAAAAAGGGGAGCACGTCCTCCCCTTTTTATATGAAATTCCTCCCTTTAACCATTACTTATTGAATTATATATGCATCTACTCCCGTGTTTTTAACTGTCCGCAAATGATTTTCCGTATGTTCTCTGTTTGTAAATGCCCCCGCCTGGACACGGTACCAACGTACTCCTGAAATGTTCACATTGTCGACAAAGGCGTCAATTCCTTTTGAGCCTAAGAAAGATACACGGTCATCAGCATTTTCTTTTGATTTGAAGGAACCTGCGATAACCTTGTACAGATTTCCTGAGCCTGTGTCATTTCCTCTCCGCTTTAGATTAAAGGCTCTTGCCAATCCATTGACATGGCCCTCGGCAACACGTTGTTTCCATGTATTCTGTTTCATCAATGAAGCGTCACCAGGATGATCGATAAACCCATTTTCCGATAGAAAGGATGGCATTGCAGTTTCTCGTAGAACATGGAAATTAGCTTTCTTCTGACCGCGGTTTCGCAACTGATTTACTTTTGTGATTTCCTCATGCAGGATATCCTGGTACATTAAAGTCTGTGAGTTTACGGATAAACTGTTATGAATAAAGTCTTCATATCCATCAGCTGCCCCGTTAAAAGCATTACAATGGATGGATAAGTAATAATCAGCGCCCCATGCATTCGCTTCATCTGTTCGTTGACGCAAAGTTTGATTACTGTCATTTGTTCTACTCATCCGTATACTTACATTTTTGTAGTCACCGGTTAATATATCACGTATTCGAAAAGCGATATCCAATACAACATCTTTTTCTTTTAAGCCATATCCCGAGGCGCCTGGATCCGTTCCACCGTGGCCAGGATCTAAATACAGTTTCATTACTATCTCCCCCTAATAATTAGTGTATGGATGAGTCCTATTTTCAAGTTGGACAATTAGCCTTTTTAAATAAGTTCCACGGTTGTCACCCCCTATTCATAACTACAATCGAATGAATTTTAAATGAGGGGGTGAAAAACGGGAAATTAATGTAAAGTTTATTAATTGATTATTTCCTATTGCATATATAAGCAAATCATTATATACTAATGCTGTAATATAAAGGGTGGTGAACGATCGTGCTACAAACAGCTATAGAAATGGAAAAAGCTGCACTATTATTAAAATTATTAGGGGATAAAACAAGATTAACGATGCTGAAGATCCTTCAAAATCAAGCTTGTTGTGTATGTGAATTTGTTGAGATATTTAAGACGAGTCAACCATCGATAAGTCAGCATCTAAGGAAATTGAGAGATTTAGGACTTGTTTTGGAAGAGCGTAAAGGACAATGGATCTTTTATTCGATTAATAAAAGTAATGAATACTATCCATTTATTGAACAAATTCTAAACCAGCTTCCTAATCAGGAGGATAAAATAAAGGAATTGGAAGAACAGGGAAATCGTATAACCTGTTGTTAATTGGGGGTATTATTTTGTCAGTATTAGCAGTATTAATATTTTTAGCAACATTAATTTTAGTAATTTGGCAACCAAAAGGATTGTCCATCGGCTGGTCTGCGGTTGGGGGAGCAGTACTTGCTCTGATTGTTGGCGTAGTTGACTTTGGTGATGTAGCAGAAGTGACGGGTATTGTATGGAATGCTACGTTGGCATTTGTTGCCATCATTCTGATTTCATTAATCTTAGATGAAATTGGACTTTTTGAGTGGGCTTCTCTACATATGGCGCGCATTGCGCAGGGAAATGGAATCAAGATGTTTGTTTACATTAGCTTATTAGGTGCTGTTGTTGCTGCATTATTTGCAAATGACGGAGCGGCGTTAATACTAACACCTATTGTTCTCGCCATGGTTCGTAATTTAAACTTCAGTGAAAAAATGATTTTCCCATTTATTATGGCAAGTGGATTTATCGCGGATACGACGTCACTACCTTTTGTAGTAAGTAACCTTGTAAATATCGTATCTGCAGACTTCTTTGATATCGGGTTTGTGGAGTATGCATCCCGTATGATCATACCTAACCTGTTTTCATTAGCTGCAACGATTCTAGTGTTATTGCTTTATTTTAGAAAAAGTATTCCTAAAAATTATGACGTATCCAAATTAAAAGACCCGGAAGAAGCAATTAAAGACCATAAAATGTTCCGATTATCATGGTATGTACTTGGGCTACTGGTAATTGGTTACTTTGCCAGTGAGTTTATCCAGGTACCTGTATCGATTGTAGCGGGAGTCATAGCAATATTTTTCATTCTGATGGCAAGAAAAAGCAAGGCAGTGGATACGAAGGCTGTTATTAAAGGTGCACCGTGGAACATTGTATTTTTCTCCATTGGAATGTATGTTGTTGTTTTCGGACTGCGTAATGCCGGATTGACGGATATACTGGCGGGCATTATTCAGACTGCAGCTGAACAAGGTTTATTCGTTGCTACTGTGTCGATGGGATTCATTGCAGCTATCCTTTCATCGGTAATGAATAATATGCCTACTGTGATGATCGATGCGATCGCAATAGCTGAAACAGATACAACCGGAGTTATTCGGGAAGCATTAGTATATGCTAATGTTATCGGCTCCAATTTAGGACCAAAAATAACACCGATTGGTTCACTTGCAACGTTATTATGGCTCCATGTTCTATCGAAAAAGGGAGTTAAAATTTCATGGGGGACATATTTTAAAACAGGAATTATTTTAACGGTACCAATTTTATTTATTACATTAATTGGGCTGTACTTAACATTACTAATTTTTTAATGGAGGTTACAGAATGAGTGAAAAAACAATCTATTTTTTATGTACTGGCAATTCGTGCAGAAGCCAAATGGCAGAAGGTTGGGCAAAAAAGTACCTTGGTGATGAGTGGTCCGTTAGAAGTGCTGGAATTGAAGCACACGGTTTAAACCCTAATGCGGTTAAAGCGATGAATGAAGTCGGGGTGGATATATCGAATCAAAAATCAGAGAAAATCGACACGGAATTTTTAGATCATGCTACCTTGGCTGTTACTCTCTGTGGAGATGCGGCAGACCGTTGTCCAATGACGCCTCCTCAAGTGAAACGAGAACATTGGGGATTTGATGATCCGGCAAAAGCAGAGGGAACGGAAGAAGAAGTTTGGAAAGTTTTCCAACGCGTACGCGATGAAATAGGAGATCGAATTAAACTTTTTGCAGAGACAGGCAAGTAATTCTTTAATGCTCAACATGAATAAAACACCTCACTTCGACAAAACTAGGGATAGTAAGGTAGGAGGAGGCATTCGTAAATGAGCAATAAAGAGAAGAAGCACGACAACCAGTTTAAAGAAAATGAAAACTCCGGTGAGCAACGTAATGGCCGAAAAAGTCAGTATAAAAACCATAACTCTGAGAATGGCGAAGCACCGAATGAGTATATTACAGATAAAAAATGAAAAAAGTGTGGATCATAGTAGATCCGCACTTTTTTCATTTTCATGATTCAATTGGTATTTATGCTTTTATTCTTACCATCCAGGTACGACGGAACCTTCGAAGTTTTCGTCAATAAACTGCTTTACTTCATCACTTTGGTAGAGATCGATAAATTGCTGAACAACTTCATCATCTTTACTTTCTTCGCGGACAGCAATCAAGTTTACAAATTGAGAATCCTGTTCGATAAAGATAGAGTCTTCTCCTGGAACAAGTCCTGCTTCGAGTGCAAAGTTTGAATTAATTGCAGCTGCATCAACTTCCCCAAGTTGTCTAGGTATTTGAGCAGGATCAAGTTCAATAAATTCAAAGTTATTTGGATTCTCTGCAATGTCATTGATGCTAGCATTTACACCTAAGCCTTCTTCAATTGTAATTAAACCAGCTTGTTCGAAAAGTAAGAGTGCACGTCCACCATTCGTCGGGTCATTTGGAAGTCCAATACTTGCACCATCTTCCAATTCTTTAAGGTCTGTTACTTTTTCTGAATACATTCCCATTGGAAAAGTTACTGTATCGGCTACTTTAATTAGTTCTAGACCACGTTCTTCGTTCATATGATCAAAAAATGGTTCTGTCTGGAAGCTATTCATATCAATTTCACCTTCAGATAATGCTACATTCGGCATAACATAGTCACTGAATACAACAGGTTCAATGGTTATTCCATCTTCTGAAGCTAGTTCTGCAACTTTCTCAAGTATCTCTTCATGCGGTCCTGCGGTTACACCAACAGTTAGTTTATCATCCTCTAGCAGGCCCTCTGCTTCATCCGACCCACCACATGCTGCCAATAATCCTATAAGTAAAACAACAAATCCTAAAAATAGTCCCTTTTTCATCATTATCCCTCTTTCTGTTAATATGCTTTTTGATAGGTTAGCTTTTCTACGGTATGGAATGCTGCTAAGACAGTATCTTCTGTAATTTCAATGTCCATGAAATGAATGGATTCCTCTGGCAGTAATACTTTTTTGGTAATTCGTTTTAAAAGTTCTTTGTCTTCAGCATCGATGGTTAAACTTTTCAAATTTACCGGGAATCCCCATTCATCATAATAATTTAGCAATTTTTTCAAATCATTCTCTTTTCCTTCTAAAGCCAGTTGAATGAGAATTCCATAGGAAACGATTTCACCATGAAGGAAACGTTTCACTTCATCTGCCTCGGTTAATCCATTATGAATGGAATGTGCACCAGCTATTCTCCCAGCCTTGCCGCCAAACCCACCAACCATACCACCTGTCAGAATGATGGTTTCGATAACACGGATCAGTTCGTCGTTTACTTGTTCCTCTTTGACGGAATCTAATGCTGCTTTTCCATCCTTTAAAAGAATATCACGACAAATTTTAGCAGTAAATTGGGAGACTTGCAGCCAAATCGGCAGTTCCACACCTTTATAAAAGGAATTTACAAGAGCATCCGCCTCGTAATACTTAGCTAGTGTGTCGCCGATACCTGCTTTTAAATATTTAAGCGGCGCTTTGGCAATAATCGCTGGTTCAACGAGTACGAGTGTATTTGCTACAGGAAATTCTGTATAATGTGAATGCTTCCCATCTTCATGGTAAAAAACACTCAATGGTGTCCATGCGGCACAGGTCGCTGCAATCGTTGGAATTAATATGGATTTCACACCAGCTCGGGCAGCAGAAGCTTTTGCAATATCGAGTGCAGTGCCACCACCGATTCCAATTACTGCTTCTACATGTTCCTGATCATACTTTTCTGCCAGGTCTTTTGTTTTTTGTATGGTGCAATGCCCCTTGATGAAAGTGATATGATTTGGATCGATCGTGTGAAATTCGTCTGGCAGATAAGACTTTGCTGCCTCCCATGATTTTTCGCCTGTAACAATATGTACCTTTCTAACATTCAGTTCAGAAAGAAGACTGTTCAGTTCGTTTAGAACATGTTCCCCAATTCGATAATGACCCGGTGATCCTTTCACCGTAGCAATTGACATGTGTATCACTCCTTTGATGTTAGGGAAACTAAAAAATGCCACTCGGGTAAGAGAGGCATTTGCGTTTTATAATAGCAGTCCCCTCTTATTTACCAAAATACAGATGTATTTTGCAGGAATTAGCACCTTTATCGGGAAAAAATCCCCAGAAAGGTTGCCGGGTTTCATCGGGCCAGTCCCTCCACCACTCTCAATAAGAGTTATGTTATAAAGTTGTTTCTACATCGTAATATTAATCTTTTTAAAAGTCAATCATTTTTTATGAATAAATGATTTTCCAATAAATTAAATTACGGGAATTGCATTTTTGGCTGTTTTATAGTGGAATAAACAAGACGATGATAAAATAAGCAAAAAATTACAAACTCAACTTTCGCAGAGTGAAATGGATAAATAAGCCTTTGTATAATTAGGAGAACTGGAGCTACACTTCTCAAGTTATCTTTGGATGAACAAGTAGCGCTGAACAGTCTGGATACATCTATATGCTTAATTTCTCTATTTTTATCATCGCATGTTACATAAACTCTGAAGTAACTGCTGGTTTTCTATCAGTATGCAGAAACTTCGGCGACCGCTTTGGGAAATATACTTCGCTTTGTGGATAGGATCTAATAAAGATAAAGGTTACTTCGCAGTTTATCTCAACTCTGCGATGATTAAGAGGCTATAAACAGTACGAAAACAGCCTTGTTTTTATCAAAGTTAGAAAGGATTATTAGAGACATTCTAAATTTAACCCGGCCAACTGTTCGAACTTATTTTATTGGTGTGAACAGTTGAATTACAAATTTAAAAAAGAATTGGGTGTAATCATAAATGATACGGAAATCTAACAAGAAAGAGACGACATTTCAAGTCGCGCAATTCAGTGCAATAGGAGTAATGAATGCCCTCATTGATATCGGTACTTTGAACTTGCTGCTGTTCTTTTGGTATACAGATAATAATGAAATTCTTCTATTATTTAATACAATCGCTTATACGTTAGCTGTAACGAATAGTTATCTCTTCAATGCCAATCTGACATTCAGGAAGAAAGCGAGTAAAAACAAGAAAGAATTAATCTTTTTTTGTATACAGGCAATTGTCAGTCTCGGAATCAGTAATCTTGTGTTTATTGGCGGTGTCGCTTTACTAGGATTTTTCTCCATACCGATTTTTGTACAAAATAACATTGCCAAAGGTGCTGCAATGTTTCTTTCTTCAACGGCGAGCTTTTTCTTTATGCGCTATTTTGTTTTCCGTCGTAACGTATCGAAAGCGGATTAACTAATTTTACCCATTCTTGATTTTAATGAATGATTAATGTATATTTTTTGTATAGTTATTATATAGTTATTATAAACGGGGTATTGAAATGTATAACATCAAAGCAGTTTCAAAAATATTGGACATGCCTACAGTTACAATTCGTTCTTGGGAAACACGCTATAATGCAATTACACCGGAACGAACAGCCTCCGGGCATCGTGAGTACACAGAAGAAAATATAACCGATTTAAAATGGGTAAAAGAGCAGGTTCAGGATAATGGAATGAAAGTAAGTCAGGCTGTTAAACAGCTGCATTCCTTAAAAGAGGAGCAAATTCCTGTTTCTTCTCCGTCTGTGTCGGAAGAAGGAAATTATCAAGCGCAGATAGAGGAATTGTATCAAGCGGTTCTCCGTCTCGATTCAGCAAAATGCCATGTTTTACTTGATCTATGTTTTTCTCAATTCCACTACCGGACAGTTTTTCATTCCATTATTGTACCGTTAATGTATAAGGTAGGGAAAGCGTGGGAAGATGGCGAGATTCACGTTGCACAAGAACATATGATAACCAATCTTGTGCTACAGCGCTTTATGAATTTCTTTCGTATATTCGAAACTACATCAACCCTTCCAAAAGTGATGGCGATCTGCCCGCAAGGTGAGCAACACCAAATCGGCCTTCTACTGTTTACTTTATTCTTAAATGAAAAAGGGTATCCAGTGACATATATTGGTGCTGATACACCATTGGAAGGACTTGAAGGGTTAATAAAGGAAAATGATATTGATATTATAGCGATCTCAACATCCCGCAAGAAAAATGAAATGATCATTCAGAAATATATAGATTTCCTTTCTGTGAACATTCCTGAATTAAAGTTTATTGTAGGAGGGTTAGGGGTAGGAGGAGTCAAAATTGGAGATCGCCAATGGAATATAGATAGTTCTTACGACAATTGGTCGCAGATAATGACAGAAGTAAATAGAAAATAGAGAATCTGTAAAGGGTTTTCAACACCTTGCAGAATCTTTTTTATTTAGTAACTTACCGATCACATAGTGAAATTAATAAGAAACGGTTTGTACTTAATTTTATTGGCGAAGGTTAATAAATGAATGAATATCAAACAAAGAGGAAGTGGATAAATGTTTCTTGCTTGGAATGAAATGAAGAATAATAAACTTAGATTCACATTAATTGTTGGAGTATTGATGCTCGTATCCTATCTAGTTTTCTTTCTATCGGGCTTGGCATCAGGTCTTGAAAACTTAAATAGAGAAGCAGTAGATAAGTGGGAAGCTGATGGAATTATATTGACAGAGGAATCAGATATAAGCCTACCACAGTCCAGTATGACAGTGGAAGACTTTGATGGTGGTGGCGCAGATGATTATGCGTTATTAAGTCAATTGAATGCCATCGCAAGTGTTGGTGACACAAAAGCAAATGTATCTATATTTGGAATTAATGATGATGAATTCATTATGCCTACTATAATAGAGGGAGAAGCTTTTCAAAATGAGGGAGAAGTTATTGCGGATGACTCCATGAAAGAAGAAGGATTTGAAATTGGAGATGAGCTAGACCTTTCTTCCTCTGAGGAGACATTGATCATCACCGGATTTACGGATAATGCAAAATTTAATGCTGCCCCAGTGCTGTATACGGATTTGCCTACCGTACAAAAGGTTCGTTATGGTGAAGCAGCTGAAAATAGCGAAAATCAGATTAACGGAATCGTTGTACGGGTCGATAATTTGAAAGAAGTCTCTATTGAAAATGATTTACAGGTCATAGAAACGGAGACATTTATTGAAAATCTTCCAGGTTACTCGGAGCAAAATCTTACATTAACATTTATGATTTATTTTCTATTTGTTATTTCAGCTGTCATTCTAGCGATTTTCTTGTATGTATTGACCATTCAAAAGATTAGTATTTTTGGAGTAATGAAGGCCCAAGGGATATCGAATGGTTACTTGGCAAAATCGGTTATTGCACAAACTTTCCTATTATCATTTTCTGGGATAATGATTGGTTTTATCCTCACATTGATAACAGGATATTTCCTACCTGCAGCTGTTCCGGTTGCATTCAATTTTGTGGATATGCTGATTTACGGATTTGTATTAATTATTGTATCTATTTTAGGTGCATTATTCTCTATACAAACGATTGTGAAAATAGACCCATTAGAAGCAATAGGAGGTTAATACATGGCAGTTCTTGAAATGAAAGAAGCAAATAAAATTTTTGGCTCTGGCCGTACAAAAGTGGAAGCGTTGAAAAAAACGAATTTCATTGCCGAGCAAGGTGAATTGATCGCTGTAATCGGTCCATCAGGTTCTGGTAAAAGTACCTTTCTTACCATTGCGGGGGGATTACAGACCCCAAGCCACGGAGAAGTAAAAGTTAACGGAAATGACTTAACACGTTTAAATGAAAAGAAACGCTCTTCCATTCGACTGAAAGAGATCGGATTTGTTCTTCAGGCATCTAATTTAGTACCTTTTTTAACAGTGAATCAGCAGATGAAGCTGTTGGATAAAGTAAAACAGGATAATTTAAAAGAAAATGAGCTTCAAAACCTCTACCACTCATTAGGAATCAATGACCTATTGAACAATTTCCCGAGTGATTTATCTGGTGGAGAGCGTCAACGTGTAGCCATCGCAAAAGCGTTGTACAGTAATCCAAGTATTATACTTGCGGATGAACCAACAGCATCCTTGGATTCTGATCGCGCCTTTGAAGTAATGGAAATGTTGAAGGAAGTAACCGTTCAAAATAATAAAACAACAATTATCGTTACACATGATACCCGTCTAATAGATTATTGTGATAAAGTTTATAAAATTACGGACGGTGAATTGGAGTTACAGACAAATAAAAGAGAATCATCAACGAATTAACATGAATGGAAAACCGGTCTATGAGCCGGTTTTTTGCGTTATATGGGCACAAATACGAGACTATATTCCTATAACTTTACAAAACATTTACATAAGGCACATACTTCCTTAACATTACCCTACTATACTATCAATTGAGGGCAAAACAACACGCCCAATAATAGAACATAATCAGGGGAGGACAATTTAACATGAAATTCAAAAAGTACCTAATGTTTCTACTCGTTGCAGCTTTAGCAGTAGTGCTTGTAGCTTGTGGTGGGTCAGATGAAGAAAATACGGAGGATACTGGATCTGAAGACGCAGCTTCAGAAGACACAGCATCAGAAGATACAGAAGAAACAGATAGTGAATCATCAGAGTTAGAAGGTAGTGTAGTTATCGATGGTTCTGGTACAGTTTATCCTTTAATGGCTAGACTTGCTGAAGAATATATGACTAACGAACAACCAGGTGTTTCTGTTGAAGTTAGCCGCGCTGGAACAAGTGCTGGTTTTGAAAAATTCCTTATGGAAGATGGAACAGATTTTAACGATGCTTCTCGTCAAATTAAAGAAGAAGAACAAGCGAAAGCAGACGAACTTGGTATAGATGTAATGGAACTTAAAGTTGCATTGGATGGTTTAACAATCGTTACAAGCCCTGAAAATGACTGGGCAACAGAATTAACTGAACAACAGGTTATCGATATTTTCCTTGGTGAATATACAAACTGGTCTGATATTAATCCAGAATGGCCAGAAGAAGAAATCCAAACTTATGGTCCAAACGAAAACCATGGTACGTATGAATTTTTCTATGAAAACATTCTTGAAGAACAAGATCTAGTTGAAGGAATTGATTTACAACAAGAATATTCTACACTTGTAACACTTGTAGCTGAAGATCCAAACGCAATCGGATTCTTTGGATTTGGATACTATGATAGCAACCAGGACAAAATTAATGCAGTAAGTATTGACTTTGGTGACGGTCCTGTTGCACCATCACTAGATACAATTGCTGAAGATGGTGACTATGCTGGTTTCACTCGTCCAGTATTCACTTACTTGAACACGAACAATGCTACAGAAAAAGCCCAAGTACTTGATTATGCATTATATGTAATGAATAGCACAAACGAATTTGCTGGTGAAACTGGATTTGCTCCAATTCCAGATGAAGAAGCACAAGCAGCTGTTGAAGAATTAGAAGCACTAAAATAATAGTAAACTAGTAAAATTTTAAATGAAATCTAATAAGATGAGAGCCGATATCATGTGAGTTCAACAGAATTTTTGAACATCCTTTTAAAGCTCTCATCTTATTATGACTTTTTAGCGCTGGAAGGGGTGCTCTGTTAAAATGGCAACGAACAGCGATTTGAATAATAAAGACGCTGTTAATGTCAGAGAAATGATTGCTGAGAAGAAAAAGAAGAGGAATTTTTCCAACCTAACGGAAAAGATGGTTCCTACCATTTTAATCATCATTGCATCTATTTCTATACTGACAACAGTAGGAATTATCTATACATTATTAGCTGAATCAATTGAGTTTTTCAAAATCGTCCCAATATGGGAATTCTTTACTGGAACTGTACTTAAACCATTGAGTCAGACTCCTGAATTTGGTATTTTGCCATTAGTTGCAGGGACTATCATTTCATCATTAATTGCAATGCTTGTTGCAGGACCCATTGGATTAATGTCCGCAGTATATTTAAGTGAATATGCGTCTGAGAGAGTAAGAAGAACGATTAAACCACTACTAGAAATACTTGCTGGAATACCTACCATTGTATATGGATTTTTTGCTTTTACGTTTTTAACACCGATTATTAGAGAAGTTTTTCCCTCTGTGGGAGCAACAAATATACTAAGCCCTGGTCTTGTAATGGGCATAATGATTATTCCAATGATAGCATCCTTATCTGAGGATGCGATGACATCTGTACCGAATTCTATGCGTGAAGGTGCACTGGCATTGGGAGCAACAAAGCTGGAGACAACTTTCAGAGTTGTAATTCCTGCTGCGCTATCCGGAATTATATCTTCATTTGTGCTTGGAATTTCCCGTGCAATTGGTGAAACAATGATTGTAACCATCGCCAGTGGGAGCTCCAAAAACTTTACTTTTGACATTACTCAATCTATGCAGACAATGACTGCATATATTGTTGAAGTCTCCGGTGGGGATGCGCCTGCCGGATCGACCATATATTATAGCTTATATGCTGTTGCATTAACGCTATTTGTTTTCACATTAATCATGAACTTGCTTGCAAGATACATCTCTCGTAGGTTTAGGGAGGAATATTGATATGAAATATATAGATGATGTTCAGGTGCATAAGCGCATGTCTTCTCGTGTATTAAAAAATAATATTCTTAAACAACTATTTTTGGCAGCAACCTTATTTGGATTGATCTTTTTGGCTATCCTTTTGATTCGTGTTATAACGCAAGGAGCTGCCTGGATTGATTGGAATTTCCTAACTGGGAAACTTTCAACCAACGCAGATCGCGCAGGTATTATGGGGGCAATTCTAGGTACATCCTGGCTTATGCTGATTGTAATTCCTGTAACATTATTTATTGGTGTCGGAACGGCGATCTATCTTGAGTTATATGCAAAGCAAGGGAAATTTCAATCTTTTATAGCGACAAATATATCCAATCTGGCTGGGGTTCCTTCCATTGTATATGGCCTTCTTGGACTGACTATTTTTGTTAGAGCTATGGACCTTGGAAATGTGGTGCTAGCCGGTGGGTTAACGCTTTCCCTACTTGTTTTGCCTATTGTTATTGTGGCTGCACAGGAAGCTATTCGGGCAGTGCCACAACACTTAAGTGAAGCTTCCTATGGTATGGGAGCAACCAAATGGCAAACCGTTAAAAATATTGTATTGCCTGCTGCATTACCTGGTATTTTGACAGGTTCCATTCTAGCGCTTTCCCGTGCAATTGGTGAAACAGCACCATTGACGGTACTAGGAATTCCGGCATTGCTAATTCCATTTCCTGAAGGCATGTTTGATACATTTACAGCATTACCGATGCAAATATATTATTGGACACTTGATTCTTCCCTTGTCGAGGAATATGCGTATTTAGCTGCTGCAACAATAATCGTTCTATTGGTACTGTTGTTCCTGTTAAACTCCATAGCTATCTATATACGGAATAAATTTCAACAACGCTACTAGTTGCAAGTACTAACAAACATGAAGGAGAGAAAATGAATGAGTCCTTTAGTAGATTCCAAGAAAGTTAAGGTTAATATTAATTCTGAAACTGCTACAAATACACCCAAGGATCATGATGTTGTTTATGATACAAAAGATTTAAACCTTTGGTATGGGGAAACACATGCATTAAAAGACATTAATCTTTCCATAAATGAAAAAGAGGTAACAGCAATTATTGGGCCATCTGGATGTGGGAAATCAACATATATAAAAACATTAAATCGTATGGTTGAACTGGTTCCAACGGTACGTACAACGGGAATAATTACGTATAAAGGTAAAAATATTTTGGATAAATCGTTCAATGTGGAAGATTTAAGAACCCATGTAGGGATGGTTTTTCAAAAACCAAATCCATTTCCAAAATCGATTTATGAAAATATTGCTTACGGTCCGAAAATTCATGGAATCCGTAATAAGAAGATTTTGGATGAAATTGTAGAAAAAAGCCTTCGTGGTGCGTCCATTTGGGATGAAGTAAAAGACCGTCTGAATGAAAATGCCTATGGTCTATCTGGAGGACAGCAGCAACGTCTATGCATCGCCCGTTGCTTAGCAATTGAGCCAAATGTAATTTTAATGGATGAACCAACATCTGCACTAGATCCAAAATCAACATTGCGTATCGAAGAATTGGTACAAGAATTAAAGAAAGAATACTCCATTATTATCGTTACACACAACATGCAGCAAGCTGCTCGAATTTCGGATAAAACAGCTTTCTTCCTTAATGGTGAAGTTGTAGAATTTGATGATACAAATAATATCTTTACTAATCCTGCAGACAGAAGAACCGAAGATTATATTTCTGGTAGGTTTGGATAAAATAATAAAATGAATGCTTCTTGTCAGAAATGGCAGGGAGCTTTTTTTGGCAGTAAAGAAAGTATGTCCATATTTCTTTCTGCATAAGTGCAACTAAGGCATCGCCAAAAGGGTTAGATTATCTTCTGTTTTTGCTATAATGAATGAATCATATAAATATAGGAGTGTTCCGAAGTGCTCAGATTAGATAAGATAGTCATTCATATAGCTATATTATATATTATTTATTTGCTTGGTAATTGGATACAGCAAACATTCCATCTGTTCGTACCAGGTAGTGTGATCGGTATGATTATTTTTTTGATATTGCTTTTAACAAATATCATTAAAATAGCTTGGATTGAGGAAGGGACAAAACTGTTTGTTAATCATTTAACATTATTTTTTATTCCTGTGACGGTTGGTGTTGTTAATTATTTCGATCTTTTTTCTGGAAAAGGTCTATTGGTAGTTTTGATTGTTCTAATCAGTACGGTTCTGGTAATGGGGATATCTGCGAAGGTCACACAGTGGTTGATCGGAAAGAGGGAACTTCCACATGAATAGTTTATTGATTGGATTCTTATCGATTATTGTTACGTTAATTGTTTATATACTTATATTGAAGTTACATCAGAAAATTATTTCGCCGATGACGCTGCCAATTTTCTTGGGCTCCATTATAATCATCACCGGACTGGTTGTTTTTGACATCCCGTATGATACTTATATGATTGGAGGGGAATGGATCAATCAGTTGCTTGGTCCAGCTGTGGTAGCTTTGGCCTACCCACTTTATCAGCAGCGACACTTGATTAGCAAATTGATAGTCCCAGTTCTATGCGGAACAACTGTGGGTGCGATTGTTGGCGTTTCTTCAGGAATTTTACTTGCTGGCTGGAGCGGGGTGGATGATTTTATCATCTATTCGCTAATTCCGAAATCGGTAACCACGCCAGTTTCCATGGCTATCGCCGATTCAATGGGAGGGGTCATGTCACTTGCTGCGGTATTCGTTATTATTGCCGGAATAGGTGGTGTCATTATGAGCCCATGGGTATTTAAATGGTTTAAAATTGAGCAGGCTATTAGTCGCGGTGTTGGAATGGGAAGTGCATCCCATGCCATAGGTACGGCACATTCAATGGAGTCCAGTCAACTGGAGGGGTCCGTAAGTACGATAGCAATGGTGTTGAGTGCTGTTATCGTATCTTTAATAGCGCCAATCATGGTCTTCCTAATCATGTAACAATATTTAAAACACATTCTTTGCTAATCATGTCAGCATTTGAAATAATGGCAATAGGTTCGAAAGTCTAAAGTAAAAGAGGAGATGTGAGAATGAAAGTTCTTGTAATCGGAGCAAATGGCCAGATTGGTAAACATCTTGTACGTTTACTTCAAGATAGTGATGAACATACAGTAAAAGCAATGGTTAGGAAAAAAGAACAAATAGATACAATGAAAAATATAGGTGTCGATGCAGTACTGGGAAATCTTGAAGGAAGTGTCGAGGAAATTGCTGAGGCTGCAAAGGGCTCAGATGCTGTTATTTTCACAGCTGGTTCAGGCGCAAGTACCGGACCGGACAAGACATTGCTAATTGATTTAGATGGTGCAGTCAAATCAATGGAAGCAGCTGAAAAGGCTGGAGCAGATCGCTTTGTCATTGTCAGTGCGTTTCAGTCACATAACCGAGAAAGCTGGGAAGACAGTCCAATTAGACCATATATGGTTGCCAAGCATTATGCAGATAAAATACTGGAAACAAGCAGTCTAAATTATACGATTGTGAGACCTGGTGGGTTATTGAATGAACCAGGTACAGATAAGGTAAGTATAGCCGAAAATCTAGAGAGAGGTTCCATTCCTCGTGAGGATGTAGCCAAGGTTATTGTTGCTTCCTTAAATGAAGAAAGCACATATCGCAAAGGATTTGACTTGATGTCAGGCGAAACCTCGGTTGCCGATGCAGTTAAAAAAATATAAATAAAAAAGCGTCAAGCCTTCGTAAAAGAGTGGGCTTGGCGCTTTTTAACTATTTTACAGATTTACCGTAAGAATATTCGGGGAGTTACAATACTCTTACGTTCTGTTATACCGCCACTTCATGTAGCGGTATCGTATCGTACAGCCGATACAATAGCCCATTAGCGCGATACCTGAAGCTGCTAAAACCATCAAACTAAATATAATTCCTACTGTTGTGAAATGAAGATAAAAGAAAACTAAGGAAAGTCCAATACAGATTGTTGCAATCCATTGGTTAAAAATCTGCTGGTCTCTGTCTTCCTGGCGATACTGATTCATTGGCTTTGTTAGAAAACGCCTACTGAACATAATAAGTGGATTCTTTTTTGTTATTAATGTATACAAGCCATTTAGGAAAGGCAAAAGTAAAATAATCGGATGAATTACGAAAGCTAAAAGTACGGTTATAACAATAAATGATTGATTTACCTGAACTAACGGTTTTGGAATACTCATGTACATTCTCCTTCCTAATATATATCTTATTATACACAGTAGTTTACTGTGTATAAAGAGATTAGAAAAAATATAATATATTTATTTGCTTTTATTCTAAAACACAAGTGCGTTTTAAATAGTGGATGACATATTTTTAAGATTACAGAATCTTAAAAATAATTATATTTTAATAAATGTACAAATACCTATTGAATTATTATACAAAATGATGCATAATAATTCATTAATAGCTCAATTAGAGAGGGGAAATTTAAATGGCGAAGGAAAAAATTGTATTAGCATATTCCGGGGGTCTTGATACTTCCGTTGCAGTTAAATGGTTACAGGATAAATATCATTATGATGTAATTGCGGTGGCACTTGATGTAGGGGAAGGAAAAGACCTGGATTTTGTTAAAAAGAAAGCATTGGATGTTGGGGCAATCAAATCATATGTGATTGATGCTAAGGAACTTTATGCAGAGGAATATGTACTGCCTGCATTACAAGCTAATTTATTATACGAAGGGAAATACCCGTTAATTTCCGCACTTTCCCGTCCATTAATTGCAAAAATCCTTGTGGATATCGCAGAAGAGGAAGGCGCAGTTGCTGTTGCACATGGTTGTACTGGAAAAGGAAATGACCAAGTACGTTTCGATGTGGCATTTACAGCATTAAATCCTAATCTTAAAATTGTTGCACCTGTACGTGAATGGGCAATGTCAAGAGAAGAAGAGATTGAATATGCCAAAGAAAATAATATTCCAATTCCAATCAATTTAGATAGTCCTTACAGCATTGATCAGAATTTATGGGGAAGAAGTAATGAGTGCGGTATTTTGGAAGACCCTTGGGCAGAGGCACCAAAGGATGCATATGACTTAACGACTGATCCATTGGATGCACCGGACGCTCCGGATGTCATTCAAATTACATTTGATCAAGGTAAACCGGTTTCTTTGGATGGCAAAGAAATGCAATTGGATGAATTGATTTTGAAACTGAATGAAATTGCAGGAATGCATGGTGTCGGAAGAATTGACCATGTGGAAAACCGTCTAGTAGGGATTAAATCTAGAGAAATTTATGAAGCACCTGCAGCCATGACGCTAATTGCTGCTCATCAGGAGCTTGAAGCATTAACATTACCGAGAGAAGTTGCTGAATTCAAGCCTGTTGTTGAACAAAAGCTGGCACAAACGGTTTATTATGGCTTATGGTATTCACCACTCACAGAAGCACTACAGGCGTTTATTAATAAAACACAAGAGCATGTATCAGGCACAGTGAAAGTGAAATTGTATAAAGGTCAGGCACAGGTAATCGGTCGTGAATCTGCAAATTCCCTATATGATTTTGACTTGGCAACTTACAATAAAGCGGATGCGTTTGATCATGATGCTGCACTTGGTTTCATTAAGCTTTGGGGCTTACCAACAAAAGTTCATGCTTCCGTAAATGGCACACATTCCAAAAAGAAATCGATCGAAAAAGTAAAATTGGAAGTAAAGGAAGCTGTTCAAAAGTGAAACTTTGGGGCGGACGTTTTACAAAACCAACCAATCAATTAGTGGATGAATATACGGCATCGATTAACTTCGATAAAAAACTAGCAAAATATGATATTCAGGGTAGTCTCGCCCATGTGGAAATGCTGAAAGAGTGCAGGATTATCCCTGCAACGGATGCGGATCAAATTACTGAAGGACTTCATACCGTTCTTTTAAAAATAGAGTCCGGGGAAGCTGAACTTAGTGAGGAGCATGAAGATATCCATATGAACGTGGAGAAGCTCCTCATTGAGGAAGTTGGTGCTGTCGGCGGGAAACTTCATACAGGTCGGAGCAGAAATGATCAAGTTGCACTAGATATGCGACTTTATTTAAGAGAGCAATTAATTGAGATTATTCAATTAGTAGTGTCCGTTCAACAATCCCTTCATACCCAAGCAAAATTAAATTTGGATACCGTTATGCCTGGATATACACATTTACAACGGGCGCAACCAGTATTGTTTGGCCATCATATGATGGCGTATGTGTTCATGTTTCAGAGGGATGTGGAAAGGCTGACGGACAGCTGGAAGCGTGTCAATAAATCACCACTTGGTGCAGGAGCCCTTGCAGGAACAACTTTTCCCATTGACCGTCAATTTGTAGCGGAAAAATTGGGCTTTGATGGTATATGTGAAAACAGCCTGGATGCGGTGAGTGATCGCGACTTTGTTGTGGAGTTTTTATCAAATGCATCATTAATTTCAACCCATCTTTCCCGGTTGTGTGAAGAACTTGTTCAATGGTCCAGCGCTGAATTTAGCTTTATCGAGCTCGATGATGCTTTCTCGACGGGAAGCAGCATGATGCCGCAAAAGAAAAATCCAGATGTTGCAGAACTGGTTCGCGGAAAAACTGGAAGGGTCTTTGGCCACTTAGTTGGTATGCTTACAACGTTGAAAGGTTTGCCATTGGCTTACAATAAAGATATGCAGGAAGATAAAGAAGGAATGTTTGATACGGTCGAAACACTAAAAGGTGCGTTGGGGCTTTTCGCACCGATGATTGAGACAATGCAAGTGAAAAAGGAAAACATGTATGAAGCTGTTCGGAAAGATTTTTCCAATGCAACCGACCTTGCCGATTACCTGGTTGAAAAAGGCATGCCGTTTCGAGAGTCACATGCTGTCGTTGGGCAAGTTGTATTACATTGTATAAACGGTAATAAATATTTATTGGATCTAACGTTGAAAGAATTTAAATCTTTCTCCGAGACAATTGAATCAGATATATTTGAAAAATTAAATCCAGAAGCCGTGGTCAATGCACGTGATGTAGCTGGTGGTACAGCAAGGAACAGGGTGGAAGAGCAGATTGAAAAAGCGGTAGAATTGTTTCAATCCAGTAGTGAATGGGTTCGTAAGCATGGAGAAAATATCTAAATTCCTAAAAAGCTAAGTCCAGCTTCCTATAAGCTGCTGACTTAGCTTTTTATTTTGATTCGTGCGCGTTGACCATTAGAAAATGACGTATATTTTCTGTTACTTAATTTTACATTTCTTTACAATTTTCGCAATAATATATATAATCGTCTTTATAGATTGCTAGACTAAATTTATTTAGTACATAGAAAAATAGTAGGGGGTAAAGAGAAATGAAGTTAAAAAATTGGTCATTATTATTAGCATTTGGACTACTATTGGTTGTACTAGTAGCTTGCTCTGACGGAGAATCCTCTGATACTTCAGATTCATCGGAATCAACCGATGAAACAGAAAACGAATTTTCTGAAGCAGAAGAAAAGGTTCTAAACTTTACTAATTTGGAGGCCATTCCAACCATGGATCCGTCTTTGGCTACAGATGAGTCGTCCTTTATTTATTTGGCAGCTACAATGGAAGGTCTGTATCGTTTAGATGAGGACACACAAACATCTGAGGGGATTGCAATTGATCACTCAGTAAGTGACGACGGTTTAATCTGGACATTCAATTTACGTGAAGATGCTGTCTGGGAAAATGGAGACCCTGTGACAGCGCACGATTTTATTTATGCTTGGCAACGTGCTGTTAATCCAGAAACAGGGTCGGAATATGGTCCTTATATGATGAATGGTGTAATTAAAAATGCTACAGCTGTAAGTTCAGGAGAAGCACCTGTTGAAGACTTGGGTGTTACTGCTGATGGTGACAACACACTAGTAGTTGAACTGGAAAATCCAACTCCATACTTTGAAACACTAACAACTTTTGGCACATTTTTCCCACTAAATCAGGCATTTGTTGAAGAACAGGGAGATAGTTTCGCAACTAGTGCTGACACATTGTTAGCAAATGGTCCTTACACAATGAGCAGCTGGGAAAGTACCAGTAACTCATGGGAGCTTGTTAGAAACGAAGATTACTGGGATACTGAAACTGTAAATATGGACAAATTGACATTTGAAGTCGTTAAAGACCCACAGACCGCAGTTGATTTATATCAATCAGGTGAAGTTGACCGTGTGGATTTAAACTCAGACCTTGTCGATCAGTATTCCACTGCTGATGATTATGTTGTTTCGGCTGATACATTTGTTTATTTCCTAAAATTTAATCAAACAACAACAGACGCTTTGGCGAATAAAAATATTCGTGCTGCAATAAGCAAATCTTTTGATAAACAGGCCATGGTTGATACCATCCTAAATAATGGTTCCATTGTTGCAAATGGCCTTATTCCAGCTGATTTTACGCCAATGCCTGAATCTGGTGAAGATTTCCGTGAAGTAAGTGGAGATCTTGTTTCATATGATGTAGATGAAGCAAAAGCTTTATGGGAAAAAGGTTTAGAAGAAATTGGAACAGATTCAGTTGAATTAGAAATGTTAGTAGATGATGATGAAACAACGAAGATCATGGTTGAATATATTTCCAACCAGTTGACAACAAATCTACCAGGTTTGGAAGTTTCATTAAAACAAGTACCGAAAGAGCAACGACTTGATTTAGATACAAGCATGGATTATGAACTTCAGGTTTCCAGATGGGGCCCTGACTTCCTTGATCCATTTACCTTTATGAACCTTTGGACAACAGACAGTGGAAATAATAAGATGGGTTACTCAAGCGAGGAATATGATACTTTAGTCCAGGATACAGCTACAACATTGGCAACAGATAATGCTGCACGCTACGAAAACTTCCTGGAAGCTGAAAAAGTTCTCTTTGAAGATGCAGCAATTGCACCAATTTATCAAGCATCAAGAGCACAGCTTGTATCTCCAAGAGTGGAAAATGTATTTGTAAATCCATTCGGAGCAACTTATGAGTATAAATGGGCTGACGTTGGTTCAGCTGAATAAAAATGGAAAATAAATATAAACCTAGGGCATTAATCATCACTGTCCTAGGTTTATTGTGTTTCTACTATAAATAAATGTTCTAAGATAAATGAACCGTTTAAAAAAATTAAAACAAATAAAGCATGACAGCTACTAGACTGATACCTATCTTTGCAAGGAATCGCATGCGACACCTCCAGGAAGGAATAGTAAATCTTACTATCAGTATAGTGTTAGATATTTAAGATACTGCAAATTCAAGGTTAATTTTATGTAAATAAAAAAGGAGAATCAGTAAAATATACTGGTTCTCCCTTTTTTTATGCATTAATGTCTTTTATTCAACCATAGAACGCCGGTTTTAGCTAATCGCGGCAGTAGTCCTGTCATTGGTGTTTTGACCATGTTTCCGAACCCGTCTGACTTGCCAAGAGATCCGAGGGTACCTTTTAGTTTTAATGGCTTTGGTTTCTTAGGTTCCTTATCTTTCAATACTGCCAGTAGTATTTCAGCAATTTGTTCGCCTTGAAGCCCTGCAAGTTGCGCACTTGGTGAATACTCACTAGATGCACAATCGCCCACTACATAGATATTTTGCTTCTGGGGAACTTGATAGAACGCATTAACGACTACCTTGTCCTGATTATCTTTTTCAAAAGGTAATTCCCTTACGAGACGATTTGGTTGTACACCTGCAGTCCAGATGGTTACGTCATTAATGTAGCATACGCCATTGTTACATACCCCGTCTTTTTCAACATATTCAATCGTTGAATTATGAATGACATCCACATTATTTTTAATAAACCATTCTTCTACATAATTTTGGATTTTTGAATCAAACGCTTTTAAAACGGTTGCACCACGATCAAGCAAGCGAATATTAAGATCAGGGCGACTTTCTCTTATTTCCGAAGCAACTTCAATCCCACTTAGTCCTGCTCCGATAATGGATACTTTCCCGTAGGCTTTTAGATTTCCAATTGCTACTCCTGTATGACGGGCTTTCGTAAAGGTTTGTACACTCTCTGTAAATTCTTCTGCTCCTGGGATATCATGGTAATTATCCTCGCAGCCAACACCAATGACTAAGTAGTCAAAGGGGATTGTTGCCCCTGGATCATTAAATAATATTTGTTCTTTTTCTGTATCAATTTTTATAATTTCGTTAAAAACGTAATTCACACGTGGATCTTCCGGAAATTCCACACGTACATCCTGATCAGCAACCGTACCCGCTGCTATTGTATAGAATTCTGTCTTTAATGAACGAAATGGATTCCGATCTACTACTGTAATATGTATGTCTTCTGGTAATGGCTGATCAAGGATCCCAGACAGGATTTTGATTCCTCCATAACCGCCCCCAATGATAACAAGTCTTTTCATGGTTAAACCCCCTATGTAGTGAAACGCTAACGTAGTTCTACCCCTACTAGATTACCAAAGTTGAGTCTCTGTGTCACCCGAATCAAGTCGAATATCTTTTTGGTTATTTCTTTCGTGAAATAGTTGGAATATATCCATTTTAGTGCCAAAGGAATCAAAATAAGATGGTACAATGAATACATCAATATTATAGCAAATTATAATAATTAAATAAAAAACCAGATTCGACAAATTTCGGGGAGTGACAGGCACTATGGAACGGCTGACTTTGGATTCACTTTTGGAAGTGATTGGGGAGCTTTTTTCGGATGAAATTTCAATTGCTATTTCAAATACAAATGAATATCTATATTATCGCAGAAGTAAGCGGATTGATTTGAAAATACAAAAAGGGGACCGCATCAAACAGGGGACGCTTGCACATAAAGCGATTATAACGGAACAAAAAGTATCTGAGTTTGTTGATCGTGATGTTCTTGGGGTCCCTTATCATGGAATGGCAGTACCATTTCATTTTGAAGGTGTTCTTGAAGGATGTGTGTTGGCTATTTACCCGGCATATACGGATGGCAAAACGGTTGTAACTGTCAGAAGTGAGGACGGTTGGAAACCGATTCCTTTTACAAATGTAAAATACTTGGAAGCAAAAGATCGCAAAACCCATGTATTCTCTGAAAGGTATTCGGGTACCCATACCAGTACATTACAAGAATTTGAATTCATGCTGCCGAGGGAAAATTTTATCCGATGCCATCGGTCTTTTATTGTAAATGTAAATCATATTAAAGAAATCTATCCAGATACCCATTCCACATTTTTATTGGCAATGGACAATGATGTCAAGATTCCAGTTAGCCAATCTTATTCCAGCTATTTCCGAAAGTTACTAGGCTTTTGAAAAATACTTCTGCTTTATCCTGAATATTTATTGGTTTATTCAAAAATATTCTCTTCTCATCCGATTTCTCCTATAACTTCGAAAAATTAGTTATTATTTATAGTATTAGTTATTATTTAAGGGGGATCTTGGATGGGAGAAAAAATAAAGCGCATACATGACTCACAACTGCAAAACCTTGTCGTTTCTGCAGAGGAAGCCGCATCTTGGATTCAAGATGGTATGACATTAGGATTAAGCGGGTTTACCCGTGCAGGAGATGCAAAGGCTGTGCCGACTGCACTCGTTAAACGGGCAGAAAATGGTGAAGATTTTAAAGTTAACGTATATACGGGGGCTTCCTTAGGTTCAAATATTGATAAAATGTTTGCTGAAGCAGGTATTATTAACAAGCGTTTACCTTTTCAGGCAGAGCCTTCCATGAGGAACGCAATTAATACAGGGGAGCATCTATTTGTTGATCAGCATTTGTCACATACGTCTGAGCTATTGCGTGCAGATGTAATAGATCGTGTTGATTATGCAATTTTGGAAGCGATTTCTATTACCGAAGATGGATTAATGATTCCTAGCACTTCTGTTGGTAATTCACTATCTTTTGCTGAGACAGCAGATAACATTATTATCGAATTGAATACTGCACAACCTGAATCTTTAGAGGGATTACATGATATTTACAGTCCTAATAAGCAGGGTGAGCGTGAACCGATTCCGCTGACAAATGTAGACCAACGGATTGGGACAATTGGGATTTCACTTGATCGAAAAAAAGTTAAAGGAATTGTTTTTACACATCAGATGGATTCCCCTTCTACGATTGTTCCACCGGATGAGGAAACAAAAATGATGGCAGACCATCTTCTTGATTTTTTACGTACTGAAATCAAAGCTGGAAGGCTGAATGAATCATTGATGCCTCTACAATCAGGTATCGGTTCTGTTGCCAATGCTGTACTCCATGGCATGGTTGATTCTGAGTTTAAAGACTTGGTCGTATATTCTGAAGTGCTTCAGGATGCGGTATTTGATCTCATTGATGCAGGGAAAGTTAACTTTGCTTCTGCTTGCTCATTAACACTTTCAGATGAAAAAATGGAGCAAGTATTCCATGATTTTGATAAATATCGTGATAAATTGATTTTGAGGCCACAGGAAATTTCAAACCAGCCGGAAATTATTCGTAGACTTGGGATTATCTCCATTAATACAGCATTAGAGTTTGATATATACGGTAATGTAAACTCTACACATGTTAGTGGAACGAAGATGATGAATGGAATAGGTGGTTCCGGTGATTTTGCTCGTAATGCCCGCTTGGGAATCTTCGTAACGAAGTCTATCGCTAAGGACGGTGACATCTCCAGTATTGTTCCATTTGTTTCACATGTCGATCATACTGAACATGATGTGGATGTAGTTGTCACAGAGCAAGGTTATGCAGATCTTCGAGGTTTGGCACCAAGAGAACGTGTGCCATTAATTATTGAAAACTGTGCACATCCATTATACCGGGAGCAATTATGGGATTACTATCATGAAGCACTTGAGCGTGGAGGGCAGACCCCTCATGTGCTGGAAAAAGCATTCTCATGGCATACAAACTTTAAAGAACAAGGCACAATGAGACACGTATTAGTAGAACAGAATTAAAGGCGGTGCCTGTCACTTCCCGAATTTTGTCGACAAACAGTAGGGGTTCAGAATATATAAAAGAAAAACAGATGCGTGGAGGGCAGACTTCGCATCTGTTTTTTCTACTTTGTTTTCTATAAGAATGTCAACGTTGATGCTATTTCCCTGATGTGCAGTTCATCTGCCCACAAAATCAGGAAATTATATGTTGTACCTTGAATTTCAATGGGATCAGGGTAAGTTACGATAAGTGCAGACTGTTGATTCATTTCAGCCGGTTGGTCTGCTGATGGGAAAATAAAACATGCCTCTTCATTTTCAATCGTAGTTGAAGTGATTCTCGGAGTAGATCCATATGGCATTAATGGGTGGTGCGCCTCTCCCTGACACACTTCCTTTAAACTGTCTCCAGCTATAGCGGAAACTTGGAAAAATCCATCAGGACCTTCGTATCTCTCGTTATCTATCCTTTCCCAGTGAGAAGGATACCGGAAACGAATTCGATATGTCTGATTCAAGTATGTCTCCTCAAGTAAATTTCCGACTGGTGAAGGAGACCATTGGAGTGAGGTGATTAAAGCATCTTCTAAAACTTGAATCGGAACTGGATGGTTCGGGGTTATCACCCACATCTCCCGAGCAAATTCCTGTTCACTGCACCCGGAAAGGTAAGCAATTTTATTTCCGTCCGTTGACCATGTTACTGGTGTTGCAAAACAGTTCGATAACGCATGAACCGTTTCATGATCTCCATTTCTTGTAACGGTTCTAATTTGATTAAAATAACCCCTGTCTTCATAGGCTGTGGCACTATAAGCAATGATTCTGGAATCAGGATTCCATCTTGGATAATAGTTTTTAGCGAGAGGACCACCTTCTAACCCAAACATATTCCCTGTTGCCAGTTCGATTGTAATAATGAGCGAAATACTAACTCCTGGAGTTGTATACAAAACAAAGGAACCATCAGGAGATAACTGAATATCATGAAGTGGCCCATCTGTGTTATTTGTAATTCTACTCCTACCGGTTCCGTCTGAAGAAATCCGATAGAGTTGGCTAATCCCAAATGCATCCGTTGCTTGAAATAAAAGCTCGGTTCCATTGGGGAACCATTGGATATCCGTTGCTTCTAGCTGCTGTATGGATTGTGCCTGATGGGAAGCTATTGTATAAATGATAATCTGGTTCCTCGTCGTATAAGCTAACTCTGTACTTTCCGGCGACCAACCCAATTGTAAGTTATCATTTTCGCTTAGTTGATCGATGGATGCAATGGAACCTGTCTCAAGGTCGACCACATAGAGGATTCTATCTATGCCTGCAAAAGCGATTTTACGACTGTCTGGGGACCATTCAGGACTTGAGAAGGAATCTCCTAAATCAGATGTCAGCTGCACGTTGGAACCATTCCGAGGGTTATACAGCCAAAGGTCGAATCCTCCGCCGCGATTCGACGTATAAGCTATCAGGCCTTCACTACCTGGTGGAGCGTACGGGATACGCAGCATCATCCCTGGAATGATGGCTGTTGTGGGTAGTTGATTGACGCTCTGAATTAGCTCTGTATTCCTAACACCATCTGTGATGACATTAAATCTTCCGGCTATCAGATATAGCGTATCTCCGGGCTGAACAATATAATAAGGAACTCCAGGTGGTACTTGTAGTAATTGATTAATATAAATCATGTATGGGGCTTGTAGTTGATTAGCTTCAATAATTACAGAAAATGGCACCTTAAAAAACTGAGCAATTTGATAAACGGAATCCCCTGGTTTCACACGATAAACATTTACCCCTGGGGGAATGGAAAGCTGTTGTCCTACGAATATCGTGTACGGAGCAGTTAGGTTATTTGCAGCCATCAGTGATGCTAATGGAAGTTCCCATCTTCTGGCGATATCATATACCGTATCTGTTGGTTGGACAGTGTAAAAATATTGCATATCATCCCTTCTTTCTGTTCAAGGCACAGGTGTGTAATGACATGTATATTCTCTAATTCTATAATAAGAACAAAGCCCCTTTAACTTCTAAACGAAAGTAGATTTGTTAAAAATCTTAAAAAATGGTAAGAATGAAATAATAATCATCTATTTGGTTAATGAGATTTTACTGTTAGAATTATAATTAATTTTTTAAAATGATTTTTAAGACAAAAAATACTGTCATTTATTTGCGGTAGTTTAATATATTATGCTAGTATGAAAGCTTATTGAATAGATGTTAAAGAGGAGTTTACTATGCCAAGAAATACGTCATTACCATTTACTGTTTCTAAGACTGAGAATTTCTTTGACCGACTGGGTGATTATGTCGGTGATGTTTTTTATGATATTTTACCTGAAAAGGGTTATGAATTGCGTGATGAACAAATTTATATGGCCTTTCAATTGGAGCAGGCCTTTAAAAATAAAGGAACAATCTTTGCTGAAGCAGGTGTTGGTACAGGGAAGACACTTGTTTATTTGTTATATGCAATTTGTTATGCGCGGTATAAAGGAAAGCCTGCCATTATTTCCTGCGCAGATGAGACGTTAATCGAACAGCTTGTGAAAAAAGGCGGGGATATTGAAAAACTCGAGGATGCACTTGGCCTCCATGTGGATGTCCGCTTGGCAAAAGCAAGGGAAAATTACGTCTGTATTAAGAAGCTCGATCCACTGGCGAACAAAACGGGTGATATGGATATTTTAAGAGTACATGATGAGATACCGGATTTTGTTTTTGATACGAGTGCTGTTATGAAATCATTTGAACGTTATGGAGATCGAAAGGAATATCCATGGGTACCAGATGAAAAATGGGAAAAAATTGCATGGGATCCGCTCCAACAGTGTTCGACCTGTGATTGGCGTCACCGCAGTGGACAAACCTTAAACCGAGAATATTACAGACATGCACAGGATATCATTATTTGTTCGCATGACTTTTATATGGAACATGTATGGACAAAGGAATCCCGCAAGCGTGAAGGCCAAATGCCACTCCTTCCAGAAGCGAGCTCTGTTGTATTTGATGAAGGTCATTTATTGGAATTTGCTGCACAAAAGGGGTTGACTTACCGTTTCAACTTTGAAAACTTAACGAATGTCCTTACCGGCTATATGGGGCAGGATGTGCGTGAAGAATCACTCCTTCTTGTTGAGGATATTTTGGCACTAAATGATGACTGGTTTGAACTGCTTGCAGACTCAGCGAATATGGTGGAAGGTTCCAATCGTCAACAGATTCCCCGTTCTGAAGGGATGTTGCAGATGGCAAGCCGCCTAAATGATATGGTTCAGCAACTGTTGGAGCATTTAGTATTTGATTCCGAATTATTTACAATAGATGAATATCATACAAAGATCATCGAAGAGTATTTGGAGTTTTTCTCCTATGGACTTTCGATTTTACTAAAAGATGATGAAGGAATTTACTGGCTGGAAGAAAGTGAAATGACAACGAGCTTGGTAATTATGCCTCGTCTCGTAGAAGATGTATTAAAGAAAGAAGTATTTAGTCAACGCATTCCTTTTGTTTTCTCATCGGCTACTTTATCGCAGAGTGGCAATTTTTCTTACTTGGCCGGTAGTTTGGGCATTGAAAATTTCGATTCCTTTTCTGTAGAATCACCTTTCGATTACGAAAACCAAATGAGGATAAATGGCCATGTTGAACAGGAGAAGGATTCAAAATGGGAAGAAATTAAAAATGGGTTACTAAATAATCATGGACACTCACTGATTCTCTTTTCTACTACAGAAGAGATGAATCAATTTCGTGAATGGTCTGCGGATCAAGATTGGTCATTTGACATGCTTTATGAAGGTGATCTGGAAATAAGTGAAACCGTACGGAAATTCCAGAACGATGAAAGTTCTGTACTGTGTGCCCATCATTTATGGGAAGGACTGGATATCCCCGGGGAGGCATTAACGCAGGTAATCATTTCATCCTTGCCATTTCCGCCGAAAGATCCGGTCTTTCAGGCAAAACGGAATCATGCTGCTGATGCAGAAAAAGAAGTGGATGCACCGTATATGCTGCTTCGCTTGCGTCAGGGCATAGGTCGTTTAATTAGAACGAATGAGGATCATGGTATCATTCACATTTGGATGAATACAGAAGAACTAAAGAAGTATGAGAAAGATATAGCAGGTGTATTACCTGTACCAATGAATTGGTGATCTTAAATAAAACAGAAGCACATGAGAAGAAAAACTTCTTATGTGCTTTTTTTCTTTTTAGACGAGTTATTCATTATTATTTATTAAACCAATTAAATGTGTCAGTATTTTCGCAGTTAATCCCCAGATTACCTTTTCTTCATACTTATAAAAAATCTCGTTTATATGTCTTACTTGCCAATTATAGTCCTCCCCACCAACGATTAAGTGAAAAGGAAAGTCATCTTCAGGAGTAACATGGAAATTAACTTTGTACTGCTCTGGGTCGGTATTCAATAAATAAGAAAGTGGGACAGTAAAAACTTCTTCTACTTCGGATTTATTCGGGATGATCTCTTTAATATTGGCGATTCTCCCGACGAATGGATAAATAATCCTTCCGAGATCATTAACAACATAATCAAGTGGGGTGACATCTTTGATATTTTCTGAGCGGATGCCCAATTCTTCCGTCGTTTCCCTAATTGCACAATGCCTCGGATCCGGGTCACCCTTATCTATCCGACCGCCCGGAAAACAAATATCTCCAGGTTGACTACGCATAGTCAAAGACCGGACTTCAAATAATAGATGTGTTTCATTATCAATTTCCACCAAGGGAACAAGCACTGCAGACTTTCTGAAATTTTCATGGCCCATGATAGATGGTATCCGATTCTGTAACTTTCCAATAATATTTGATGAATCCAAATCTCCACCTCCAAAAAAACTTATCATAACCCTATTCTATTATTCTTTTTGGTGCCTGTCACTTCCCGGATTTTGTCGAAATTTGTTGATGGTGCAATGTATGAAACTGTTTACCCTTTATATCTTATAGATACTCATGTATAAGGTAAACATTCTAAGGAATTATAAGTATATGTGCAGATTAAAGTAAGGTGGCACATAGTATAAATCTCTTGAGGAGGGATTGCGATGGGTATTCTTAGTGGAAATCCGACAGATGAACCAATGCATTATGGTGAGGTATTTGGTACATGGACTGCTGTGATGACGATGAAAGGGAAAATTGCGGGTTATCAAACTGTGCGAAATCATGCAGGCGATCAGGATCTTTTGAAACTGATTGATGAAGCTATCCAGCAAGGGCAGCAGGAAGTTACTGAAATGGAAAAGCTGTTAAAGGATAATGGTGTAGGAATGCCGCCAACACCACCGGACCGACCAAAAGCTGACTTGGAAGATATTCCAACCGGAGCTCGTTATATGGATTCGGAAATAGCGGCTGCCCTATCAGTAGATATTGCCGCTGGATTGGTTGCGTACAGTGGTATGATAGGTCAATCCATACGCGAGGATATCGCAATGATGTTTGGTCAATTCCATACACAGAAAGCAACTTTCGGAGCTAAGGTCCTTCGTCTTAATAAAGAGAAAGGCTGGCTCGTTCCGCCACCACTCCATCAGTATAACGCAGAAAACAGTAATTAAACGAAGTAGAGTGGACATAAGGTCTGCTCTATTTTTTTTGTTCTATTCATCTCTATCATATGACATTTGTCATATGTATTCATGACGTTTATGACTTATAAAAAACAGCAACGTATCCTAAAATAGAGTATAGTTACATGCTATATATAGGAGGATAAAATATATGAGCAAACAAAAACAAGCACAATTGAGAAAAAGCGTAGCACCATTTGCAAGTTCAGATACGAAAAAGAGTATTATTCAAATAATTAATTCAATCGTTCCGTTTATCCTGCTTTGGTTTCTTTCCTATCAAAGCTTGTCCATCTCTATTTGGCTATCACTAGCAATTTCTGTGATTGCTTCAGGGTTTGTCGTTCGAACCTTTATTATATTCCATGATTGTACACATATGTCTTTTTTCAAGAATGCAAAAGCTAACCGCATTGTAGGGACAATAACTGGCATCATTACACACTTTGCTTTTGAAAAGTGGAAAAGGGACCATTCGATTCACCACGCTACAAGCAGTAACCTCGACAAACGTGGGACTGGTGATGTTTGGGTAATGACAGTGGAAGAATATAAAGAAGCATCTTTTTTTGGGAAACTAGGCTACAGGCTCTACCGAACTCCAATTGTGATGTTTGGTCTAGGACCAATATTTCTTTTCTTAATAAGCAATCGTTTTAACCGTAAAGGTGCCAAGCGTAAAGAACGTTTGAATACCTATTTAATAAATGTTTCCATTGCAGTCATCTATGCATTACTAATCTGGGCGATTGGCTGGCAGGCGTTTATGATGGTACAATTGCCAATTCTCTTTATTGCTGGAGCATCTGGAATTTGGTTGTTTTATGTACAACATCAATTTGAAGATTCCTACTTCGAGAATGAAGACGAATGGGATTATGTAAAAGCAGCAGTGGATGGAAGTTCCTATTACAAGCTTCCAAAAGTTATGGAGTGGCTAACAGGTAGTATCGGATACCATCATGTGCATCATTTAAGTCCAAGAGTACCAAATTATAACTTGGAAAAGGCACACGAATCTACACCACCACTACACCAAGCAACAACGATAACATTAAAAACTAGCCTGCAATCGATTCGTTTCCGATTGTATGACCAGGCAAGCAGAACGTTTATAAGTTTCAAGGAATATAAAGAGCTTCAGCGTCGTAATGCTAAATCGCAAAAATCCGGTTTAGGACTAAAAACAAGAGAATCATCTGTGACACAAAAATAAAGATCTTATGTAACCCTTCCATGTCTTATCGGAAGGGTTTTTGTTATACTTGAAAATAGAAATGAGAAATTAAATTATTATGGGAGAGATTAATTTGCAGCATTGGTACCATATTTTTCCGAAAAATACAGGATTAAGTCTCTATGCATGGATTGCGTTTTGTCTTCTTCCATTTTATTTTATATTTCGTTCATCAACGGTTGCTGAGATTATTATAGGAATTTTAATGATTGTACTGTTTTTTGTCACTTATCGCTTGGCGTTTATAAAAAAAGGGTGGACTGTCTATGTATCGGTAGGAATAGAAATAGCTATAAGTATTGGAATGACTCTGTATTTCGGTTATGTTTATTTTTCACTATTTCTCGCTTTCTTTATTGGTAATATTCATAATAGAGCAGGTTTCATTACGTTATATGTCGTACATCTCGTTACAACAATTGCAGCCATCACACTTGGATTTTCCACTCAGGGTCCAGTTCTTTCTCCCCAATTTCCTTTCGTTGTTTTATGTTTGATCGGAGTTATCCTACTTCCGTTCAATATGTATAACCGGAATAAACGGGAAAATCTTGAAGGTCAATTGGAAGACGCACAAGAGAAAATTGCAGAGTTACTAATAGTCGAAGAACGGGAAAGAATTGCTCGTGATTTACATGATACATTGGGTCAAAAGCTTTCCTTGATTGGTTTGAAAAGTGAACTTGCAGGAAAGCTAATCAAAGCTAAACCCGAATCGGCTGCTTTGGAACTAAGGGATATTCATCAAACTGCGAGAATGGCATTGAAGGAAGTCCGCGAATTGGTTGCTGATATGAAGGGTACTAAATTAAGAGAAGAAATCATTCGTGTAAGGCAGCTTTTGGATGCAGCTCAAATTGAGTTCCATCTGGATGGCGACCCAGTGCTCGAAGATACTCCACTACTGGTTGAGAACGTATTGGGTATGTGTGTAAAAGAATCCATTACGAATGTTGTTAAACATAGTGGTGCAACAGAGTGTCATATTTCTATTGAACAATCACATGAGGAATGGATTGTTACTATTCAGGATAATGGAAAAGGTGTTGAAGTTTCAAACAAACTTCTAGGAAATGGCATTATCGGAATGAAGGAACGGCTTGAATTTGTTAATGGCAGTTTGAAAATCATTTCAAAAAATGGAACAAAACTTACGATCCGGGTGCCGCGTGTTATTCAACAAATGGAACAGGGGGAATCAACGTGATACGCATTGTAATAGCCGAGGACCAGCGTTTACTGCTTGGTGCATTAGGCGCTTTGCTCGATATGGAGGAAGACATGGAAGTAGTCGGGCAAGCTAGAAATGGCCAGGAGGTATTGCGGTTAGTTGAACAATATAAACCGGATATATGTATTATGGACATTGAAATGCCTGTCATGACAGGTTTGGATGCAGCTGAAGCATTAAAGGATAGTTCATGTAAAGTAATCGTCTTAACGACGTTTGCACGGTCAGGATATTTTGAACGAGCGCGTAAAGCGAATGTAAATGGCTATTTACTAAAAGACAGTCCAAGCGAGGAATTAGCAGATTCGATTCGTGTCATACTGGATGGACGTAAAGTCTATGCTCCAGAGTTAATAGATATGGCGTATTCAGAAGAAAATCCACTAACCGAACGTGAGGAAGAAGTTATCAAATTGATTGCTGACGGCAAGAACACGAAAGAAATCGCAAGTCAGCTCTATTTGACGAACGGTACAGTTCGGAATTACGTATCAACCATTATGGATAAATTACATGTTGGCAATCGCATTGAAGCCATTTCCAAACTGAAAGAAAAAGGATGGTTTAAATAGCCATAACTGACTAAAACAACTAATATACAAAAATCGACAAAATTCGGGGAGTGACAGGCACGATGAAGCATGTGATTTATCAGATGGATATTATTCCGGGGGATCCGGAAGCAAATCGATTGAAAGTTGGAAAATGGGTAAAAGAGATTGCGCAAAAGGAACAACCAGATATCGTTGTTCTGCCGGAGATGTGGACAACAGCTTATACGTTGGAGGATTTGGAAAACTATGCCGATACGGATGGTGAGCCTACAACATCTTTTCTACAGCATCTTGCAAAGATGTACCACATTAATATTATTGGTGGATCGATAGCCAATATGAAAAATGGTAAAATTTATAATACGAGTATTGTAGTTAATCGAGAAGGAGAGCTTGTGTATACGTATGATAAAATCCATCTTGTACCAATGTTGGATGAACCGGTTTATTTGACTGGGGGAGCGGAGAAGGTGCAGGTATTTGAGTTGGATGGTGTGAAAATGGGGATCATTATTTGCTACGATTTGCGGTTCCCGGAGCTTGCCAGGAAACTAGCCCTAGAAGGCGCGGAAGTCATGTATGTCGTCGCTGAATGGCCGACAGTTAGAAAAGATCATTGGAAGGCACTGCAAATCGCCCGTGCAATTGAAAATCAGTTTTTTGTTGTTTCCTGCAATCGAATAGGTGAATACAATAATGAAGACTTTGCGGGAACTTCTATGATGATAGACCCTCGAGGGAAAATTCTAAAAGTTGGCAGTGAAACAGAAGAAGAGACGTTAATCGAGTCCATTACATTGGATTTAGTAAAAGAAATACGCAAGGATGTACCCATTTTTAAAAGCCGTGTACCACATATGTATTAGTAATAAGGGTCATTTCGTTTGTTGCTTTAGAATCCTATACAGTTGAGATAAAATAAGAACTAGTATAGGAAACTTCGGCGACCACTCTGGGAAATACACTGCGCGCATCCTAAGGCGGCTGGTGATCCCCTTCATGCTGGCGCATTTCAGTGTCTCACCTATGCTCTCTTCCCGTAGGAGTCTCCGTATATTTCCCAGAGCTATTTAGAAGGTTGCTAATAATTACTATACTTGCATAGCTAAAATAGCAACATACAGCTCCACCAGTCCGGGTGAGCGGCGGGCGGTGACTCCTGCGGGAACAGCACGTGACCGAAGACCCCGCAGCGGTGGTTTTCCGCGAGGAGGCTGAGGCCGTGCCCGCGGAAAGCATCCGCCCAGAGCGATCACGGACGGCGGGAAAAGCAGTTACTTCACAGTTTATAGATTTTAGGAAATCTTCTAGAAAACAGCCTGAAATAAAAATAAATAAAGCAGGCATCCCTGTAAGGACGCCTGCTCTACTCGTATAGCCATCTCTATTTTGAAGTACATCATCGATTATTTTTTTACGTTTGGTGGGTCTGCAAGTTGACCTGTTATAACATCTTCAGTTACATGAACTTGGCATGTTTTACCTTGACTATTAATAAATTTAAATACACCATTGTTAAAGTCTGTTCCTATTTCTTTATAGAAGATGCCCTCATATAAATTGTCCTTGGATCTCGCAAAACTTAATCTGTAGTTACCATTTTCATCTTTTTGAAGGAATCCACGTACACCCTTTTCAAATGACATCTCTTCTGTACTCTTAAGTCTTCGATCAATGGATACAATATGGATGTCGATAAAGGACATCGCACGTAAAAGTACGTTAACAAAGGATCCTTTTGTAATTTCTTCCCAGCGATTTTGTGGGCTTTGTCCAATAATGATTTGCGTAATGTTATGATTATGCGCAACTTCTGCGATAGCCTTAACGGAAGAGCGTTTTTCATTATCACGGATAATAAATTCCTCAACCTCTAGTTCATCGCATAGTTCCTTCCAGCGATCAACATAACCAGATTTCTCTGCATCAAACTCGTCATACGGTAATGCATCAACTGTTAGGACATATAGCGGACAATCCATGATTTGTGACAACTTGTGACCACGTTTAATCAAGCGCTCGCCATTCGGACCATAATAAACACAAACTAGGATACTTTCATCCATACGACCTCTAATTTTTTTCATTGGTATATTCACCTCTTAAAATATTCATTGCGATTTAGCCGGTCCTAATTGATTATCACTGCAAGGGCCTTGTTTAATAGCTCGTTTATATAGTTGGAAAAAGTGCAAATAAACACTGATTTTAATTTATTTATCATTGAAACTGTATCATTCTAACACGTTAAATCAGGCTCGTGAACCCTAAAAATAAAATATTACTATTTATTTTTTTGAGCCTCTTCATAATATCCTTTAGCATACGTGATTTGTACTATTAATGCCAGTTAATATCATTCCTGGTGGCTAGTTTTTAAAAAATGCGTACTACCTGAATTTCCTGTATAATTAAAATGGATCTTATCGATATCTCCAAAATCAAAATCCCAAGAAGATTTACGTTCTTCTTCGACTAAAAATAACTGTAATTATTATATAATTTTGTTACTACACTCTATTTATTCCACAAAGACTCATGAAGTGCATGCGCTGCAACTATTCTCTTAATTGCCCTAACACTTGGGCCCCTTAATCTAAATTCTGCCTTTTTGTGTTTATTCCATGTATGTATAAAAGGTGTAAATCGAATAGTATGTAGTTGTTGGTTCGGATTTTACTTTTTCTGTGCGTAAATTTTCAGGAGGTGAACGGACTGTATCTTGATTGGAGGTTTGAACTTGTCAACATTGATTATTGCAATAATACTTCCTTTTATTGCAGCTGCATGTCTTCCTTATTTATATAGAAAAATACGTAAGGTACATATAGGCTGGTTTGCAATTCTGATTTCTACCATATTATTTATTTATCTTGCTCGATATATTCCCGGGATAGCAAGCGGAGAGACATATACCCATACCGTTAATTGGATTCCTTCTTACGGTATCAATTTTACAGCTTACCTGGATGGTTTAAGTTTGATTCTTGCGCTTTTAATAACGGGTATAGGATCACTGGTTATATTGTATTCCATCTTTTATTTATCTGCCAAAGAATCTTTAGGGCATTTCTATACCTATTTAATGTTGTTTATGGGTGCAATGCTTGGTGTTGTGATGTCAGATAATATGATGGTGCTCTATGTTTTCTGGGAGTTGACGAGCATATCGTCATTTCTACTAATTGCGTTCTGGTATCAGCGTAAACGGTCTAGAGATGGTGCTAAAAAGTCGTTATTGATTACAGTAACCGGTGGTATCGCAATGCTAATCGGTTTTATTATGATTTATGTGATGACAGGTACATGGAGTATTAGAGAAGTTATTTCCAGTGCCGGTAGTTTTACAGACCATCTTCTATTTATTCCTGCCATGCTACTTGTCTTACTCGGTGCCTTTACCAAATCGGCACAATTTCCATTCCACATTTGGCTTCCGGATGCGATGGAAGCTCCAACGCCTGTTAGTGCATATTTACACTCTGCAACAATGGTGAAGGCAGGAATATATCTTGTTTCCAGATTTACTCCTATTTTTGGTGTGGAGGCAACCTGGTTCTGGCTGGTAACTGGTATTGGCTTAATAACCTTATTTTGGGGCGCGTTTAATGCGGTTCGACAAACTGATTTGAAAGCACTACTCGCTTATTCAACCGTCAGTCAACTCGGTATGATTATGAGTATGTTTGGCTTAGGTTCTGCCGCCCTTCATTTTGGTTATTCTACAGAATCTGTCGTATATACCCAAGCTACCTTTGCTGCATTATTTCATTTAGTAAATCATTCAACATTTAAGGGTGCTTTATTCATGGTCGTTGGTATTGTCGATCACGAGGTTGGAACACGTGACATCCGAAGACTTGGCGGACTGATGACCCTCATGCCTGTTACATTTACGATTGCTATGATTGGCAGCTTTTCCATGGCTGGATTGCCACCTTTTAATGGCTTTTTGAGTAAGGAGATGTTCTTTACAGCTGTTCTAACGATTGGTGAGGCCGGAATATTCTCATTGGATACGTGGGGCACATTGATACCAATTATTGCTTGGGTAGCGAGTATATTTACTTTTGTCTACTCCATGATTATTGTCTTTAAAACATTTTTTGGTCCTTATCAGGAAGAAAAATTAGAGCACTCGGCCAAGGATCCTCCTATCGGTATGCTGATTGCACCTGGAATCCTAGCATTGCTTATCGTGGGAATCTTTTTCTTTCCGAATTTATTGGGTGACTATTTACTTACACCAGCAATGACAAGTATTTTCCCTACATTTGCAGTGGGGAATCTTGGAGTTCATGTATCTGCATGGCATGGTTTCGGTATGGAATTATGGATGACGATTGGAGTCGTTATCTTTGGATTCCTTTTATACAAGTCCAGAAAAAAATGGATGGTTGTTTATCGCATCCTTCCCGAAAAATGGTCGTTTAATAGTCTTTACAGCAATTTACTTGTTCAATTGGAAGAAGGCTCCACAGCAATTACAAATACATATATGACCGGATATCTCCGCGATTATATGGTTTATATTTACCTTTTCTTTGTTATTGCAATTGGAGGGACACTTTATTATACCGGTGCATATCAATTTGATATTTCCGGAAATGCGGAGATATCTGAATTTGAATGGATGCTTGTGCTTGTGATGATTATTGCTGGTATATCGATTCTTTTTGCAAAATCAAGACTAACAGCAATTTTATTAAATAGTATTCTAGGGTTTGGGGTAGCAGCATTCTTTGTACTTTTCAGGGCGCCTGACTTGGCTTTAACGCAAACAGTTGTGGAGACGGTTACGACGGTCTTGTTCTTGGTTGCTTATTATTTCCTTCCAGATTGGAAAAAAGAGGATGTCCCTCGTAAGTCGAGAAATGTAAATTTAATAATCTCTATTTCTGTCGGTGCTGTATTCACCATTGTTGCTCTTGCAGTTCAAAATGGCAAGCTGTTTAAATCAATCTCCAGTTACTTTGAGGATTCCTATGAACTTGCAGGTGGGAACAATATCGTTAATGCAATTCTAGGGGACTTCCGTGCCTTGGATACAATGCTAGAAGTAGTGGTGCTCCTGATTGCCGGGATTGGTGTATTTACATTCATCAAATTAAGGGCCAAGAAGGAGGATGAAAGCATTGAAGATTAATAATGTCATACTGAGAACGATGTCCAAAGTTGTTGTTTTCATTATCCTAACATTGGCGATTTATTTGTTTTTATCCGGTCATCACAGTCCGGGCGGAGGGTTTATTGGTGGGCTTGTGCTTGCTTCTGCCCTTGTTCTGCTTTTTATTGTTTACGATATCGAAACCGTTCAGCAGGCAATACCCGTCGATTTTAAATTAGTTGCTGCTTTCGGTGCTTTTATAGCAGTGGGTACTGGTTTTGGCTCGTTATTGTTTGGTGTTCCGTTTTTGAGTCAGTCCTTTGCGTATTTTGACCTTCCTTTTTTCGGGAAAACGGAGTTGACTACTGTTACGATCTTTGAGGCAGGGGTAGCACTTGTTGTAGTAGGGGTAGTAGTTACGATAATTCTAAGTATTAGTGAGGATGTGTAAGCTATGGAAACGTTAATAACCATCCTGGCAGGTGTATTAGTAACGGTTGCTACCTATTTAATTCTTTCGAAAAGTTTAATCCGAGTGATTTTAGGAACAGCGATCCTTTCACATGCAGCACATCTGCTGATTTTGACAATGGGCAGTGGACTGAAGAGCGGAAGTGTACCCATATTAGGTGAGGGTGATGGGGTCTTTGTTGATGCGCTTCCACAGGCACTCATCTTAACTTCTATCGTTATCAGTTTTGCTGTAACTGCAGTGTCGCTTGTTTTAACCTATCGTACGTATCAGGAAACAGGGACAGATAAACTGGATGAATTACGGGGGACTAAACATGAATAATATTCTCGTCTTGCCAATGGTAATCCCTGTAATGGTCGGCATTATTTTGATCTTCTTGCGTCCGTATATCAAGGCGCAACGATGGATCAGTTTTTCTGTAATGATTGTAAATACAGGTATAGCAGTTTACTTATTAGATCGTATTCAGACTGAAGGTATAATCAGACTTGATTTTGGAGGGTGGGAACCACCGTTTGGAATTCTGTTTGTAGCGGATTCTTTTTCTGTTATTCTTGTACTAATTACTAGTATCGTTACGGCAATTTGCTTAATTTACGCATTTTCATCTATTGGAAAAGAACATGAAAAGATGTACTTCTATTCATTTATTAACTTTCTAATTGCGGGTGTGAATGGCTCCTTTCTTACAGGGGATTTATTTAACCTCTATGTTTGCTTTGAAATTATGCTTCTGGCCTCTTATGTACTTGTTGCCCTCGGCGGCAAAAAAGGACAATTGAGAGAGTCAATCAAATATGTTGTGATCAATGTAATATCTTCCTGGATATTTCTTATTGCGATCGCTTATTTATATGGGACAGTTGGTACATTGAATCTGGCCCATTTATCTGAGCGAATTGCTGAATCGGGTCAGACCCCTCTGTTGACAGTAATAAGTATTGTATTTTTAACAGTATTTGCACTGAAATCAGGCTTGCTGCTATATTTTTGGCTGCCAGGCGCGTACAGTGTACCATCAACTGCTGTAGCTGCATTGTTTGGGGCGTTGCTGACTAAGGTCGGAATATACGCGATGATTCGTATCTTTACATTGTTGTTTTATCATGAGCAGGGCATCACCCATTCACTTATTGGAGTTCTGGCAGGACTAACCTTAATAGGTGGTAGTATTGGTGCGATTGCATATAAGGATATACGCCAGATTATTGCGTATAATGTTGTTATTGCCGTGGGCTTTATATTAGTCGGACTTGCAGTGGGGACGACAACAGCAATGGAGGGGTCCATCTACTACTTGATTCATGACATGATTGTAAAAGCTCTCCTATTCTTGCTTGCAGGTACAATGATTGCCGTAACCGGGGAAACGCGAATTGACAATATGAGTGGCCTGATTCGAAATTACCCTTTGTTTGGATGGATTTTCTTTATCGTCATGCTTTCTCTAGCAGGAATTCCTCCGCTAAGTGGTTTTATCGGAAAAGTTTTAGTAGGCCAAGGAGCGGTTGAAGCAGGTTCGTACATTCTCTTGGCACTTGCCTTTATTTCCAGTATTTTCGTTCTGTATTCGTTGCTTCGAATTTTTCTGAACAGTTTTTGGGGAGAGACAATTATTAGTAAGGAAGATAAAATTCCGATGAAAAAGGGTTGGATCGTACCATGTATTTTACTGACGATTGGAACGATCGGATTAGGTTTTGGTGCTGAGCCACTTGCTGTCTATGTAAAAGATGCAGCAACTACCTTAATGAATCCGCAAATATACATTGATGCGGTTTTGAATGAGTAACCAAATCGTGTTCAATCAAGAGGAGGTGGAACTGGAATGCCTGCCCAATTTTTATTAAATGTATTTGTCGCAGTACTATGGACCTTGATCAGTGATGAGGATGAATTGAAATTTACGACCTTGGTGATGGGGTATTTAGTTGGGATTGTTATTGTATTTTTAATGCATCGATTTTTTGGTGATCGATTTTATTTGAGCCGCTTCTTTGCATTAATAAAGCTCGTTATTATTTTTAATGTAGAACTGTTTCAGTCCACTGTACTCGTATTAAGACACATACTAAGTCCTAAAATTCGTATCAAACCAGGTATTTTTAAATATGAAACTGTTTTAAGGGGTGAATGGGAAATTACTACCCTTGCCCTGCTTCTAACATTAACCCCGGGATCTGTCGTCATTCAAGTGACACCTAAAGGAGATGCCTTTTATATTCATGCAATGGATGTGGAAGAATCGAAGGATATGCTTTTACGCTCATTAGACAAATTTGAAAGAGCGATTATGGGGGTGATGAGGTAATGATTAGTGCCATGCTATATACTGCCCTTGCTTTGTATGGGATAGCAATTGCGATAAGTGCTTATCGTATCATCGCCGGACCAAGCTTACCTGATCGAGTGGTTGCTCTTGATATGATCGGTGTCATGCTTGTTTCATCCATTGCGATTATATCTGTTTTACAAGGTACGAAAGCATACCTGGAAGTTATTCTTATATTGGCTATTTTAGCCTTTATTAGTACCATTGCATTCTCCAAATACATAGAGAGGGGTGTCATCATTGAACGTAAAAGAAATGACTGAATTTATTGCAGCCCTTTTCATGCTTATTGGAGCCATTATGGCTGTAATTAGTGCGATCGGTATTATTCGTTTTCCTGATGTATATACTCGTTCCCATGCTGGTACGAAAAGTTCAACTTTAGCAGTGTTATTGACACTTTCAGGAGCGTTTCTATATTTTGCGGTGGAACAAGGTTTTTACAGTGTACGATTACTCCTTGGAATTGTGTTTGTCTTTCTGACTGCTCCAGTGGCAGGTCATCTGATTACAAGAGCAGCATATACAGCAGGTGTAGAGATGGCCGACTCAACAGTGGAAGATGAGCTAAAGGATGTTATGGAAGTAAATAGACATAAAGAAGAAGGCAAGTAATCTTTTTTGTAAGGATTGCTTGCCTTCTTCTATCCGTTTTCTATTGTTTCATATTATGTGATCTTGGGAAAACTTATTATAATCATGTTTTTTAAAGGGGACAAGGAATAAATGGTTTCAACAAATACTGTTTCAAAAGAAGAAGGTTTAGATCACACACTCTCCTTATTGAAAGAAGGATATGATTTTATTCCAAATCGAGTACGTAAATTTGATTCGAAAATCGTGGAGACGCGCATACTTGGGAAAAAGACAATCTGTATAAGCGGCAAAGATGCCGCCGAGATTTTCTATGATACGAATCGTTTTAAAAGAAAAGGTGTTGCGCCAGGAAGAATTCAAAAGAGTTTATTTGGTGAAGGTGGCGTGCAGGGGTTGGATGGCGAGGAACATCGCCATCGTAAAGCTATGTTTATGTCCCTCATGTCTTCAGAGTGTCTGAAAGTATTGGATGAAATTACGGAAAAGCAATGGCAAATTGCAATTGATAAGTGGAAGTCCATGGATGCTGTAGTTTTATTTGAGGAAGCGGAGGAAATTATGTGCCGCATTGCCTGCAGTTGGGCAGGTGTCCCATTATGGGCGAAGGATTTAGAACTTCGAACGATGGACCTTAGTGCCATGATTGATGCTTTCGGAGCTGTTGGTCCAAGACATTGGGAAGGAAGAAGAGCACGTACAAGAACAGAACGTTGGATTTCCTATATGATAAGACAAGTTCGCACAGGGAAGATAGCCGCAGATGAAGATACGGCTTTATATCAGATAGCTTGGCATGAAGACCCTAAGGGAAACTTGCTTGATATAAAAACGGCAGCCGTGGAATTGATAAATATTCTGCGCCCCATTGTTGCTATCGGTAGATTTATTACATTTGGTGCTGTAGCATTACATGAAAATCCAGAAAAAAGGAATAAAGTATTCACTGACGAGGCGGGTTATCGTCAAATGTTTGTTCAGGAAGTTCGACGCTACTATCCATTTGGCCCCTTTCTTGGTGCACTTGTTCGTGAAAAATTTACATGGAAAGGCTACGAATTTAAAAAAAGGACGTTAGTATTACTCGATATATATGGTACAAATCATAGTCCAGAACTATGGGAATATCCGGACATTTTCTGGCCGGAAAGATTTTCTGAGTGGGATGGCAGCCCGTTCAATTTTATCCCTCAGGGTGGTGGAGAATACGATATTGGACACCGTTGTGCCGGCGAAGGGATTACCGTTCAAATCATGAATACAAGTTTGAAGTATTTATCGGGTAAAATTGACTATGATGTACCATTGCAGGACTTAAACTATAGTAAACTAAGAATACCATCGATTCCCAAGAGCAGATTTATTATGAAAAATGTCAGGCATGTGTAATAGGTACAATTTAAATTGAAAGAGCCTGGGACATAACTAAAGTGTTTAACTCAAAGCCGAACATTTCGCCATAATAGCGAAGGAAATACACGGAGACTCCTGCGGGATGAAAAGCCTAGGTGAGACTACGTAGAGCGATAGCTCGGAGTAGGCTCAGCAGCGCCCGCGGAAAGCGTAGTGTATTTCCGTAGCGGTATATATGCACCAACTATGTTCGGATTTTACTTTGGTTAAAACACTTTTGTCCCAGTCTCTTTTTCACCCCTTCTTTTCACATGCTTCCCTGAAACGCATTAACAAGTTTAGCATCTTTGTATCGACAGCAAACAATTCTTCCGGATGGAATTGCAGTCCAAGAATGAATTGATTTTTCTTTTTAGCTTCTACAGCCTCAATGACATTATCTTCTGAAGTAGCAGCTACTGTAAGTGAATCAGCTAACTGATCGACCGCTTGATGATGCTTACTGTTTACCATGGCTTTCTTTTCCCCAAATAAGTGGAAAAGTTGACTGTCTTCTTCAATATTAATTTCATGGGTAGGTAGTTTTCGATAAGCTTCCTGATGATGTTCGGATTCCAGATGCTGTTTCATCGTTCCCCCAAGTGCGACATTAATTATCGCAAGTCCTCGGCATGTACCCATAATAGGAATTTTTTTATCAACCGCATACTTTACAAGGGGCAACTCCGTTTCATCCCTTGCAAAATTAATTTTTTGTAATTCATCTGAAGGGTCTTGATTGTACCTTGAAGGATCCACGTCCTCACCACTAGTGAAAATAATCCCATCACAAAGATTCACATATTCTTTGGCCATATCTTCATTGGAAACTGGTATTACAATTGGTATGCCGCCAATTTCAGTAACGGATTTAACATATTGATGATTCGTATGAACGGCAGGATTTATTTCACCTTTTATTTCAATATCCATAATTGAGCTTGTTATTCCTATAATTGGTTTCTTCTTCATTTTCCCACTCCTTATCCCTATTCATATTCCCATGTTTGCCTGATAACTAATCCTGTTTATAACGGAAACTGATAATTTGTTAAAAATTAAGGCTAAAAAGGACATATTAATTAAGAAAAAATGACAATTCATCAGAAAAAGTGACAGATGCGCAACAAGAAAGTAAAATACTCGTGTAAGGGGGAAAATTTTTATTATGAACGATTTAAGAAAAAAATGCGCGGAAATCTCCGAGCATCCTATATTTATGAATATTATTATTGGCTTAATCCTAATTAATGCAATCTTAGTTGGACTTGAGACATACGCATACTTCGCTACTAATTTCTCAGATTGGATTTATATCGCTGATCTACTTTTACTTTGGATTTTTACGATAGAAATTTTAATCCGGCTAATTGGAAGCAAGTCAATTGGATCGTTCTTCAAAGATCCATGGAATGTATTTGATTTTCTTATTGTGGCAAGTGGCCATATATTAATTGGAGCTCATTATGTAACGGTATTAAGGGTATTGCGAGTTCTTCGTGTATTGAGAGCCGTTTCGATTATTCCATCCCTTCGCCGTATGGTAAATGCCCTCCTGCTTACGATTCCGTCAATGGGAACGATTATGTTATTACTTGGGATATTCTTTTACATTTATGGTGTAATCGGGACGATGATGTTTCAATCGATTGCACCAGAGTATTTTGGTACGCTACATGATTCTTTGCTATCGCTATTTCAAGTTATTACACTTGAGTCATGGGCAAGTGGTGTAATGAGACCAATTCTGGAACAAGACCCCTCAGCCTGGTGGTATTTCGTTACATTTATTTTAATCGGCTCCTTTGTCATTGTTAATTTATTTGTTGGTGTTGTCGTTAACAATGTGGAAGAGGCAAGCAGAGAAGAAAAGCCCACTCCAACGGATATTAAGCTTGCTGAAGTACAGAAAGAACTACAGGATATTAAGAGGTTGCTGGAAAAGAAAGCGGAATAGATGTTTCCCGGAAAGGAGCTCGATTGTATGGCAGGAATTAAAATTCAAAAACCAAAAATGGCTCATGATCTGCCGGTGGAACCCTTTGAAGTGAAAGAAGAACTCTATTATGATCGAATGACCATTAAAGACTGTTCGATATTCGGGGAAAATATCCATCGCATCACATTTGATGAAGTTATGTTTCAAAATGTTGTTTTTGAAGAAGTATCGTTTAAAAATATAGAGCTAACCGACTGTGTTTTCGACCACTGTGACTTATCGAATGCTGATTTCAGCGAGGGAAGTATCCACCGGGTGGAGTTCAAAAACTCTAAAATGCTTGGTACCAATTTTTCTGATTCCTCACTTGGCAATGTCAGATTTGATAAATGTCAAGGTAATTTAAGTTCTTTTGGGTTTGCAAAATTAAAGCAGGTTTCATTTGAAGATTGTTCCCTTCAGAACGGGGATTTTTTTGAATGTGATTTTCAAAAGGTCGCATTTGAAAGATGCAGTTTAAACGAAGTAAACTTTGCAAATACGTCATTAGACGGAGTCGATTTAAGCAGTTGTTCATTCGACCAGCTGCAAGTATCATTGGATAGCCTACGAGGTTGCATCGTTAATACAGAACAGGCAATTGGATTTGCGAGAATTCTTGGATTAGAGATAAAAGAATAAGAATAGAGCCACCAACAGCACCCTTGGTTATCTGTTGGAGGCTCTATTTTTTTGTTTTGGTCTCGGCCCGGCCTTTGTCTTTTTTAGTCCATCAACTCTGAAACAATTTCATAGGAACGTAAACGATCTTCCAGGTGATAAATCTGGGAGCTAATGATCATTTCGTCGGCTTGTGTGGATTCCTGGAAAGCAGCAAGACCTTTTCTTACCGTTTCCGGACTACCTACAATCGTAGTGCGTGGATCAAGTGATTCTTCCACAGCTGCTTTTTCCATCGGTGACCAAACTTCATCGATATTATCGATTGGTGCTAACAGCTTTGTTGGTTCACCTCTACGTAGATTTAAAAACTGTAAACGATGTGAGCTTGCTAAATACTGTGCCTTTTCATCTGTCTCAGCAGCAATTACATTCACGCCGACCATTGCATATGGCTTTTCAAGCGTACCTGAAGGCTGAAAACTATCTCGATACAGTTTTAGTGCAGGAATTGTGTATGCCGGTGCAAAATGACTGGCAAAGGAGAAATACAATCCTTTTTGTGCTGCAAGTCGTGCGCTGAAATCGCTGGAACCGAGTAACCAAAGAGGAATATCAAGACCCTGCCCAGGAACGGCTCTTACGCGAGATACAGGTTCATCTGAGAAATAATCCTGCAATTCATTCACTTGCATAGGGAAATCATTCGGTCCCATATTCAATGTTCGTCTTAAAGCATAGGCTGCAGCCTGGTCACTTCCTGGAGCACGACCTAAACCAAGATCAATCCGACCTGGGAAAAGGGATTCCAGCGTACCAAATTGTTCAGCGATAACGAGTGTAGCGTGATTCGGAAGCATCACCCCACCGGAACCAACGCGCATATGATTTGTTTTCGCAGCAATATGTCCAATAAGTACAGAGGTTGCTGAACTTGCGATTCCAGGCATATTATGATGTTCCGCCAGCCAATAACGGTTAAACCCCCACTTTTCAACATGTTGAGCTAATTCAACGCTTTCTTTAAAAGACTGTGTTGCATTACTGCCTTCTGTGATAGGTGCTAAATCCAGTACAGATAATGGGATATTATTGAACGTATTTATATGATTAGATGTCATTTTATCACTCCTTATATTAGTAAGAAATGATACTGGTTTTAGGGTGATGAGTCCAATTATTAGCTTTTGTTGGTATGATTACTTATGAATCTTTATGAGAGCAAATCAATATGTCAGTACAGGATTGGGGGAGTAGTGATGCGCTTTCTTTTATAAAGTTTCGATTGTTTAACACGCCTGAAATAAATTTGCTAAGACTTAAAAGAGATTAGAAAGGCTAGTTGAAGCAGCCTTTGCTCAAAACTAGCCTTTCAATCTTATAATTCTTTCAACAATTTATGCTTTCCACTCCATAGGTGTATATGTTCCTGAGCATAAACGATTGCTTCTGTTTCATCACCAAATCCAGTATGGTTGTAACCCTGGTTTGGAATAGGCTTTTTCCCTAACAAATAGTCTCTTACAAATGGATTTTGCTTATTGGCATCTTTCAACAATGATTTTGTTTCAGAAGTTATTCCTTTGATGTAATAATGCACTAAAGCTTTATTAAAGCAGAAGTTCGCAGTATCATCCTCTTCAAAAACCTTCATCAAGCTTTGTGCTACTGTATACATCTCTTCTTCGATGTAAATGGGCAATAAACGATAGCGGATTCCTTGATTATCATTCGGGTTCAGCTCGATTAATTCTTCGTAATGCAGCATTGCTTCTTGTACATCGGATAAATGATACATGAGAGTAGCGTAGGTTTCTTTTGCCCGCATATAGGGACGTGTTTCAATTAATGACCAGAAATGGCCTCTATTTTCTTTGAAGTAATTCTCCCCTAAGTCTTTCTTTCCAACAATCATCGCTTGGTGGATAAGTTGTCGTTGTTCATTGATTGTTTTTGCATCATCTGCCAGGAGTATATAAGCGTCAGGACTATTTGGATAAATGCTTAATGCTTCATTAATTAATTGTGTTCGTTTATAACCATGTGCTTGCGCTGCTTGAAATAATTTGTCCAGTGCACGGTCACGAGAAGAAGTGGAAGGCGTAGAGGGTATTCCACCATTTGCCAGCAAATCATTGAGATAAGCCTTTAATTCTTCTTCTGAGGAAAAATCCATTCCTTCCAAGTGTTTCTGAATATCCCGCATTTCATGTTCCATATTTGAACTTACTGGTGTATGGACGGTGTCACCATCAATATCTTTTTCCATCATATTTGCCATCTCTTCATCCAAGACTTTTTCTAACCGGCGATAATTGGTTGAGACAGTTGCTGCAGTTGTTCCGTATTCTATCGCAATCTGATTTTGTGTCATAGGGTCATCCGTGAAGTTAACTTGTAGGAAGTAATCTACGGCTGCAGCATAGGAGCCTAATTTTTTAAATAATGGGTGTGCCTTTTTACAATAGATGTTCCAAAGTAAAACACCTACAGAAATAAGTTCATCATCTGCGCCCTTTGTCTTCATATTTCTTGTGAATAGTTCAGCGACCATTTCTTGTGCTTGATTATCCCATTCTAAAACGTCAGATTCAAGCATAAGTACATCAGCTAAAAATGGTGGGAAATTCTTTTCTAAACCGCCGTCTTTATTTGTATATACTTGGGAAAGGTACACGATTTCTTCCTTCATATCCTCGAATACTTCAAGCATCGTAAAGAAAAATTTATGGTGTTGTACATATGGGATAAGTATCCCTATAGCGATGTTATTTTCTTCAAAATCATCATCTTCCCTATAGGGAATTTCATAGATATCATCTGTAATAATGTTACAAACAGTTGCCTTTTGTGCATCTTCGTCAATAGATTGAATGTCAAATACACCTGGCTTCGCTTTAGACCACTCAGCAAATGTATTTTTTGTACGTGTATGCTTTATTTTCGATAGATGCCTATTATAAAATATATCAAAGATAGTTTGGTTATTATCAAATAAAGGGACATTCATGATTGCCCATAGTTTAACAGATGTCATGTAGGTTTCTGATTGTTCCTCATCCTCTACTAAAAAAGCCGGAGGAAATTCAGCTACTACTTCTTCCATTTTATCTGCGTGTTCATGTAACGCGAACGATATGATCTCGGCATGTAATTGTTCTAATTCCATGTTATAGATCTCGGGGCTTATCGCAATAACATCGGATGCACCACAGCATTTTTTATATTTCTTTCCACTTCCACATGGACATGGATCATTTCTTTTTGGTCTGCTCAAGATCAACAACCCCTTCGTTATGTATTCACTTTTATTATGAAGGAAGGGGATAATTCATTCAAGCTTCTATTATGATAGTCTAGATTTTACAAATTTCTGTGTCTCTAGATATTTAATAAAAAAATAAAAAATTATCACAAAAACTTCAAATTTTCGATTGACATTTTTAAAATCCCTTTTATACCGCGTGTTAAAGCTATCAAAAAAAGTGAATACATTGAAAATGGTAACGTTTTCATTTACTGAATTTACTAAAAACTTAACCGATTTAACTAATCTAAATTTTATGCTAACGGTATTTCATGATATAATATTCTAACATAAATAGAGTATTCCTACATTTGGTAGTTTTCACTCTTTTTAGAATACGGGAGAGGAGCTGTTGTGATGACAAGAAACGGATATCCTATACAACAGGGACTATATCGTCCCGATTATGAGCATGAAGCTTGTGGAATCGGAATGATAGCAAATATTAACGGGAAGAAAACACATAATATTGTACAAAACGCGATTAATATATTATGTAATTTAGAGCATCGTGGCGGCCAGTCAGCAGATACAAGTACTGGTGATGGGGCAGGGATTTTGACTCAGGTGCCAGATCGCTTTTTTCAGAAACAATGTGGGAAGGAAAATATTTCTCTTCCACGTGAAGGTGACTATGGGGTTGGTATGATATTTTTACCCCGTGATAGACAGCTTCGCATGACTTGCAGGAAAATTATTGAAACATTAATTGAACAAGAAGGACAAACCTTCCTCGGTTGGCGTCCTGTTCCTACAAATGAATCCTTCATTGGTAAGGTTGCCGCTAAGAGCGCACCTGCAATTCGCCAATTTTTCATTCAAAAATCGGACGAAATAAAAGACCAAGATGCCTTCGAAAGAAAACTATTTGTGATTCGTAAATGCATTGAAAAAGTGGTAGCTGATCAAGCCGAATACGAAGATGTATACATTTGCAGCTTGTCCACTCGTACGATTGTTTATAAAGGGATGTTAGTTCCTGAACAATTGGATGCGTTTTATATTGATTTAAACCACCCGGATTTTAAATCTGCACTGGCACTTGTGCATTCACGTTTCTCTACAAATACATTCCCAAGCTGGAAAAGATCTCACCCGAATCGGTATACCATACACAATGGTGAATTTAATACATTACGAGGTAATGTCAATTGGATGCAGGCTCGTGAAAACCTTTGTATTTCTGAAAATTTAGATGATAGAGAATTGAACAAAATTCTGCCGGTTATGGATACAGATGGTAGTGATTCATCTATATTCGATAATACATTTGAATTCTTGCATCTTTCAGGGAGATCGCTGGCACATACAGCAATGATGATGGTACCTGAGCCGTGGTCAAATGATGATAAGATTAAAGATGAAAAACGTGATTTTTATGAATATCATAGTACATTGATGGAACCTTGGGACGGTCCCGCTGCACTTGCTTTCACAGATGGGAAGCAGATTGGAGCAACCCTCGACAGAAATGGTCTTCGTCCAGCCAGATATTATGTTACAAAAGACGGCATGGTAGTGATGGGATCGGAAGTAGGAGCATTAGATATTTTTGCGGATGACATTCTGTATAAAGACCGATTGACTCCAGGTAAAATGCTGCTTATTGATTTGGAAAAGGGAGTTATCATTCCTGATGAAACAATTAAAATGCAGATTGCCTCTCAAAAACCATACAAACAGTGGCTTGAAAATAAAATTGAATTGGAAGATCTTCCAGAAGCTAATAGCAGTCAGCCGGCTTATCGTGAAGAGTCCCTTCTGCAGCAACAACTAGCGTTCGGTTATACACGGGAAGAACTTAATAAAATCATGAAACCACTCGTATCAGATGGGAAAGATCCTATTGGTTCTATGGGTTATGATTCACCGATTGCGGTGCTGTCAAAGCAGCCACAGCTATTATATAACTACTTTAAGCAGCTATTCGCTCAGGTAACAAATCCACCACTTGATGCCATTCGGGAAAAAATTATTACGATGGTGGAAACAACGATTGGTGCAGAGGGAAACCTTGTCAATCCTAATGCAGAGAACTGTAGACATATACGTTTGGAAACACCAATTCTATTAAACGATCAACTGGAGAAAATTCATGCGCAGCAATTGGATGATTTTCGAGCAACAACATTGTCGACATTATTCGATGCTGAAGAAGGCGCAGGGAAAATGGAAGCCGCACTGGAAGCGTTGTTTAAAAAAGCAGATGCTGCAATTGATGCAGGTGTAACATTATTGATTCTTTCTGATCGAGGTGTATCAAAAGATAAGGCTGCTATTCCAGCACTATTGGCCGTATCCGGATTGCATCATCATTTAATACGTAAAGGTATCCGTACAAAGGTAAGCATCTTACTAGAGTCGGGTGAACCGAGAGAAGTACACCATTTTGCAGCATTGATTGGTTATGGTGCTGAAGGTATAAATCCATACTTGGCCTTTGATACCTTTACTGATTTATTGGAAAAAGGTGAGTTGAGTGTCATTACCAACAGCCATGCACAGGAAAGATACGTAACCGCGGTTACAGAAGGCATCATTAAAATACTATCGAAAATGGGAATCTCCACAATCCAAAGTTACCGTGGTGCACAGATATTTGAAGCGCTCGGAATTAATGATACAGTCATCGAAAAATACTTCACTGGAACTGCAACACGGATCGGTGGAATTGGACTTGATATGATAGAAAAAGAAACATTAATGCGTCATGAAATTGCCTTTGTCGAAAATCGTGGTGGCAATTACGATCTGTCTCCAGGGGATGAATTTCAATACCGTGAAGATGGAGAAGACCATCAGTATAATCCAAGAACGATTCAAACATTGCAGCATTCTGTACGTACGAATAATTATGATCTTTTCAAAAAGTATTCGAAAATGCTGACGGATGATACCGGTAATCTGCAGTCACTCCGTGGATTGATTCAATTTAAGACACGCCATGCGGTGCCAATGGAAGAAGTTGAATCTGTTGAGGCGATTGTAAGCAGGTTTAAAACAGGAGCCATGTCTTTTGGATCGATCAGTAAAGAGGCACACGAAGCTTTGGCAATTGCAATGAACCGTCTTGGTGGTCGCAGCAATACCGGAGAAGGTGGAGAGTCTTCAGATCGGTTTACACGTGATGAAAATGGTGATTCAAGAAGAAGTGCAGTAAAACAGGTGGCTTCCGGCCGTTTTGGTGTTACGAGCAATTATCTTGTTAACGCAGATGAAATCCAAATCAAAGTTGCTCAAGGGGCAAAACCGGGAGAAGGTGGACAGCTTCCTGGTAAGAAAGTTTACCCATGGGTTGCAGAAGTTCGTGGCTCAACTCCAGGTGTAGAATTAATTTCCCCGCCTCCTCATCATGATATTTATTCGATTGAGGATCTAGCAGAGCTTATTTATAACTTGAAAAATGCAAATCCAAATGCACGTGTCAGTGTGAAATTGGTGTCCGCAGTTGGTGTTGGAACCATAGCTGCTGGTGTTGCAAAAGGTCGTGCCGATCATGTCGTTATCAGTGGCTATGATGGCGGTACGGGTGCAGCTCCTAGGACAAGCTTGAAGCATACCGGTCTTCCTTGGGAAATCGGACTTGCTGAGACACATCAAACCCTTCTATTAAATGGGTTGCGTGACCGTATTACGGTTGAAACAGATGGAAAAATGATGACTGGTCGAGATGTAGTCGTATCTGCATTGCTTGGAGCAGAAGAATATGGCTTTTCTACTGCACCGCTTGTGGCTTTAGGCTGTGTGATGATGCGTGTCTGCCATTTGGACACATGTCCAGTTGGTATAGCTACACAAAATCCGGAATTAAGAAAGAAATTCACGGGTGACCCTGAGCATGTTGTTAATTTTATGCGTTTTATCGCTGAGGAAACAAGAGAGCTTATGGCTGAACTTGGATTCAGAACGATTAATGAAATGATTGGACGCTCAGATATATTGGAATCGAAAAAAATCAATCACTGGAAGGCGAACGAACTTGATTTATCAGCATTGTTGTATCGTCCTGAATTGGACTTTAAAATCGACCAATATGCTACGAAAAAACAAGATCATGAGATTGAAAAAACATTGGATTACCAGGAGCTTATCCCAATTTGTGAAAGTGCAATTGTGGACGGAACACCGGTTGAATTTACGGTAGCAATCCGTAATATTAATCGTGTGACTGGAACACTTCTCGGCAGCGAAATCACAAAAAAATATGGGGAAGAAGGTTTACCGGAAGATACAATCAAATTGAACTTTAATGGGTCTGCAGGTCAAAGCTTTGGTGCATTTATTCCTAAAGGGATGACATTAAAACTTACTGGTGATGCCAATGATTTTGTTGGAAAAGGATTATCCGGTGGGAAGATTATAGTTAAAACAGCAAAAGCAGTTACTTTCCTGCCTGAGAAAAATACGATTATCGGAAATGTCGCCTTTTATGGTGCATCCGGTGGGGAAGCTTATATTCGTGGCATTGCTGGAGAACGTTTTGCTGTTAGAAACAGTGGCGCAACCATTGTTACAGAAGGTATTGGTGACCATGGTTGTGAATATATGACAGGCGGAACCGTTGTTGTCCTGGGATCTACGGGCAGAAACTTCGCTGCGGGTATGTCCGGTGGTGTGGCTTATGTATTTGATGAGGACAATAGCTTCTCAGAAATGGTAAATCCTGCAATGGTACATGTTGGAGCGGTTGAGGATCCGTTTGAATTAGAAACCGTTTATAACTTAATTCAAGACCATATTAAATACACAGACAGCGGACACGCAGAACGAATCCTTTCTTACTGGGAAAAATACTCGAAACAATTTATACGGGTAATACCGAAAGCATATGTGAAAATGAGAGACCGGATTAATTTCCTTAGGGATAGTGGACTAAATAAATTTGATGCAGAAATGCAAGCTTTTGATGAAAGCAATAATGGTTTTATAGAGAAAAAAAGCGAAGTTGAATTAATATAATCTACAATAAAAGGGGACACAGGACAGACCTGGTTCCCTCCTTTAAATAATTAGAATGCACTTATACAGAAGAGGGGGCTTTTGATGGGTAAACAAACTGGATTTATGGAGTATGATCGACAAACCCGTCCGGGAAGAAATCCGCAAGAGCGAATTCAAGACTGGAACGATTACACGGCTCCTTTAACAGAGGAAGATGTTAAAGAGCAGGGCGCGCGTTGTATGGATTGTGGAGTACCTACATGTCATACTGGCATCGAAATAGAGGGTGTCACATCAGGGTGCCCGGTTAATCACCTAATACCCGAATGGAATGATCTTGTATACGAGGGTAAGTGGAAAGAGGCGCTAGCTCGAGAACATCTAATGAATAATTTCCCGGAATTTACCGGAATCGCATGTCCTGCACCATGTGAAAGTGCATGTGTGCTAGGAATAAACGAACCGGCTGTTGCGATTAGAACAGTGGAACGTTCGATTATAGAAAGAGGTTTTGAAGAAGGTTGGGTCGTACCGAATCCTCCCCAAATGCGCACCGGTAAAAGAGTTGCAGTGGTGGGGTCAGGACCCGCCGGACTAGCGACAGCAGACCAGTTGAATAAAGCGGGTCACTCTGTTACTGTATTTGAACGCGATAAGCGTGTTGGCGGACTTTTAACGTATGGTATACCGGAGATGAAGCTTTCTTATGACATCGTTATGAGACGGGTATCTATATTAGAACAGGAAGGCATTGAATTTGTAACGAATACGGAAGTTGGAAAAGATATTACAATTGAAGCACTTAAACTGGAGTTTGATGCAACAATCCTTTGTGGTGGAGCAACACTTCATCGTGAAATGGAAGTGGAGGGTAGTAATCTGAAAGGAATCCACCCTGCAATGGATTTTCTTCATGCAAATGTGGAAAGCCTGCTTGATTCCAATTTAGAGGATGGTAACTATATTTCTGCAGCAGATAAAGATGTTATTGTAATAGGTGGTGGAGATACGGGTACAGATTGCCTTGCTACTTCTATTAGACACAATTGCAAGAGTTTAACACAATTTGATATTTATGAGAAAAAGAATCTGCTTCGTGATGAAGAAAGTAATCCGTGGCCCCAATATCCGAAGATTCACCGTGTGGAATATGGACATGCTGAAGCCGAGGCACATCAGGGAGAAGACCCGCGTGCATATGCTGTACAAACAACTAGATTTGTTGGTGATGAAAATGGGCATGTAAAAGAAGTGCATACTATTAAAGTTAAAACCCGCTATGAGCATGGTAAAAAAATTCGTGAAGAAATACCGGGTTCTGAGGAAGTATGGCCTGCTGATCTTGTGTTGATTGCTATTGGTTTTAAAGGACCAGACCAAGACCTAATAAATGAGCTGAATGTTGAAACGACTAGAAGCTCGACTGTTAAAGCAACATACGGTGAATTCAATACGAATGTCGAAGGGGTATTTGCCGCTGGAGACATGCGCCGTGGTCAAAGTCTGATTGTCTGGGCTATTAATGAAGGAAGAGCAGCAGCGAGAGAATGTGACCTATACTTAATGGGTGAAACAATGCTGCCTTAATAAGCGTTATAAATGTGCTGTGGATTATTTTCCGTAGCACATTTTTTTGATTTAAAGGTGCGCGGTTAACGAGTATCCCAAGCAAAAACCATTTGCTACTGTGTGTAAGATGGAGTAATATGTAGTATAGAAATAGCAATGAATCGAAATGAGGGTATACAATGAGTAAGACATCCATTTATGGACTAACATATGAACAACTAACAGAATGGCTTATCGAGTATGGTGAAAAGCGTTTTCGTGCCGATCAAGTATGGAACTGGTTATATAAAAAACGTGTTTCCAATTTTACCGAGATGAGAAATGTGAATACAGAGACAATCGAACTTTTAGAGGAAAATTTTGTCCTGCATACGTTGGGGGAAGAAATCAGACAGGAATCGAAAGATGGTACCATTAAGTTCCTTTTCAAATTAGAAGATGGAAATTTAATTGAAACGGTTCTTATGCGTTTTTCATACGGGTTATCTGTTTGTGTAACAACACAGGTAGGCTGTAATATCGGTTGTACGTTTTGTGCAAGTGGTCTATTAAGAAAAAGTCGTGATTTATCCAGTGGTGAAATTGTAGAACAGATTATGAATGTACAAAAGCACTTAGATACAAGAGGGGATGACGAACGTGTCAGCCATATCGTAGTCATGGGCATAGGAGAACCATTTGATAATTTCACTAACCTGATGGACTTCCTGTATGTAGTAAATGACGATCGTGGTCTTAATATTGGCGCAAGACATATTACTGTTTCAACTAGTGGACTCGCCCACAAAATTTATGAATTTGCAGACAAGGATATTCAAGTAAACTTGGCCATTTCCCTTCATGCACCGAATAATGAACTTCGTACGAAGATTATGAAGATCAATAAAGCATTCCCGATAGAAAAACTTATGAAATCTGTAGAATACTATCTGGAGAAGAAAAACAGGCGTATTACTTATGAGTATATTATGCTGAGAGATGTGAACGATCATAGGGAAGAAGCAATTCAATTGGCGAATTTAATTAAAAATCATCGTCATTTGGCCTATGTGAATCTGATTCCTTATAATACCGTTGATGAGCATATTGATTATCAACGAAGTCAATCGGAGTCCATCCAGGCTTTCTATGAAACGCTTAAAGAAAGAGGTATTAACTGTGGCGTTCGTTGGGAAAATGGAGCAGATATCGATGCTGCCTGTGGTCAGTTAAGGAGTAAGCAAATCAAGAAATCAAAAGCTGTATAAACACACAAAACCCCCGTCTGAACGTCAGATTGGGGGTTTCTGCGTTATATTTCCATTTTTTCTATAGCAGCAGCATATCTGGCGGACAAGGGTAGATCGATAATCCCATTTTTAGACGAAACTTGGTTCTTCCCTTGATTCTTCGCTTTATAAAGAAGATCATCTGCATGTATATATGCATGTTTAATATTTGTTTCCAAATTGGATTGATAAAAATATAAACCAAATGAAGCAGTGTAGGAAATGGTTATCTGTCTTGATTTAAATTCTGAAACTGCAGGCGTATCTTGAATGCTTTTCTGCAGTTGCTCAACCAATTGTCTACATTCTTGATAGCCTCTATTCCTTAAAATTATGGTGAATTCCTCTCCACCACTTCGAAAAAGATAGTCTTCATCTTTTAGAAAGTTCTTTAATGTTGTTGCAAAGTGTTGGATGACACTATCCCCAACCGTATGATTATAAGCATCATTAATCCGTTTAAACGTGTCTATATCTGTTACAATAATCCCAATGTGTTCTTCGGATTCATTTAATTCATTCATAACTTTATTCATATACGTCCGGTTATGAACCTTTGTCAGAAAATCGGTATAAGCCATCTGTTCAAAACGATCACGCTCTATTTTATGCTGGATGCTTCTGGATTGAAGTACAGCAGATCGACTGACAAGATAATTCAAAATAAATAAAGCAATAAGGATTTCCCATTGCTGTTCCAAAAGAAAAATGAATAACAAGCCATTCGAGACTGCTTTTTTCATCGTATCCAAAATGCTCCTACCTTTAATAAAATCCCACGCATCTTGTCCAGTATTAATACTACCGGAAATATGGAAGATCGTCAGCAGTAGTATGGATGACAAAAAGTCTGTAAGGGCAACGATTGCAATCAACAGACCCCAATAGCCAAAAGGTATTTCTTCAACATAAGGATATAGCCCATAGAAAATAAAATATCCTAATGAATGGAGTAATCCAGGCCCTCCAATATTATAAAATGTATGTAAAAATTCATCTTCATCGGCTGTTCCTGTTTTTTTGCGATAAAAATATACATAAAAGCGATTAACAATCTCAAATAAAAACAACCCTAATGGACCAGTGAACAATACAAAAGACAGTCCATAAGAAATGCTGTAATCAATATTTACGTTCCCTGTTTTGACAACTGTTTTTAAATGCGAATAAAGTGTAGTAAAAAAGAGATACACAAAGAAGACCTTAAAATAAAGGGCTATCTCTATTTCTATCGGCCCAGATGTAATGGCAACAATTAATCCAGTTATGAAAATACCAATTATAAATAACTTTAATTTGTACATAATAAGGTAGTCCTTTCATAGATATTTAGAAATTATTATTACAAATGGGTATTATTTCCTATTATCTATTCAATAATAGCATAATTTTTAAAATAATAGGCAGAAAGTATATTAATTTTATAATTATTTCTGAATTTTTCATTTTATTTTGGTTAAGCTATTTTTTAATTTATATGAGATTCTATTATCTGTTTAATTCTTTAATCAATAGGGAAATCATTAGTTAGTTGTTTCATTAATCTCTAAAAGTGGGAGGATTAATTAATATGAGTAAAGATAGAAAAGTAGACGGTAATAGTAAGAATAAACAACTTGAGCAGTTTCGAGTAGATGATCGAGGAAAGAAAATGACGACGAATCAGGGGTTAAAGATCTCTGAGGATGAATTTTCGCTTAAATCGGGCGTACGTGGTCCCACATTGATGGAAGACTTTCATTTTCGTGAAAAGATGACTCATTTTGATCATGAACGGATTCCGGAACGAATTGTTCATGCAAGGGGATATGGAGCGCATGGAGAGTTTGAGCTCTATGAATCTATGGAAAAATATACAAAAGCGAAATTTTTACAGAAACCAGGATCAAAAACTCCTGTATTTGTAAGGTATTCAACGGTTGCCGGCTCCAAGGGATCAGCGGAAACTGTGCGTGATGTAAGAGGATTTGCTACAAAATTTTATACGGAAGAGGGGAATTATGATCTTGTTGGTAACAACATTCCTGTTTTTTTCATTCAAGATGCAATGAAATTTCCGGACCTCATCCATGCAGTGAAGCCGGAACCACATAATGAGATCCCACAGGCTGCGTCCGCCCATGATACATTCTGGGATTTTGTAGCTAATAATCAGGAGACGGCACATATGATTATGTGGCATTTATCTGACCGTACGATACCTAGAAGTTTTCGTATGATGGAGGGATTTGGTGTGCATACTTTCCGCTTCGTGAATGAGAATGGTAACGGTCACTTTGTTAAATTCCACTGGAAACCGAAGCTTGGTGTTCATTCCTTAGTTTGGGATGAAGCGCAGAAAATTAATGGGAAAGATCCAGATTTTCATCGAAAGGATTTATACAAAGCTATCGAAAATGGAGACTATCCAGAATTTGAATTTGGTGTTCAGATTATTGATGAGGAAGATGAGTTTAAATTCGACTTTGATATACTTGATCCTACTAAAATTTGGCCGGAAGAGGATGTGCCAGTAAAAATCATCGGTAAAATGACACTTAACCGTAATGTTGATAATGTATTCGCAGAGACAGAGCAAGTTGCATTTCATCCAGGAAGTGTTGTACCAGGTATTGATTTTACTAACGATCCATTGTTGCAGGGACGATTATTCTCCTATACGGATACACAGCTAATTCGTCTCGGTGGCCCCAATTTTCACGAATTGCCAATTAACCGTCCAGTATGCCCGTTTCATAATAATCAACGGGACGGTTATAGTAGACAAACGATTAACAAAGGCCCAGTGAGCTATCATAATAACTCTCTAGCCAGTAACACACCCGAAACCTCCCGAGAAGATGAAGGTGGTTATGTTCATTATCAGGAAAAGGTGGAGGGCCGCAAAGTTCGAGCAAGAAGTGATAGTTTCCTTGACCATTTCTCGCAAGCTACTCTTTTCTGGAATAGTATGAGTACCTCTGAAAAAGAGCATATTATTGATGCGTTCAGCTTCGAACTTGGTAAGTGTAAAGAAAAGAGTATTCAACAGCAAGTAGTCGACATGTTTGCAAATGTTAATTTAGAGATGGCTCAGCAGGTTGCGGCTAATTTAGGTATAACAGCCCCTGAACATGGTGGTTCGTCCGTTACGAAGTCTTCTCCGGCTCTAAGTCAAGAAAACACGAGGAAAAATCCGGATACAAGGAAGGTAGCAGTGCTAATAACTGATGGGTATAGTGGGAAAGAAGTCCACTCCATTTTAACTGATCTAGATTCCAAAGGGCTGCAACCGGAAATTGTTTCAGATAAATTGGGAATGGTGACAGGTACGGAGGGGATACAGGTAGAAGCACAACACACTTTCCTGACAGCAGATTCCGTACTATTTGATGCCGTGTATGTAGCTACTGGGGATGCTTCTAATCAGAAGTTCTTCGAGAAAGCCTCATACTTTGTACAAGAAGCTTTTTCTCATTTTAAACCAATTGGTGCAACACATGATGGTGTCAAAATACTTCAGGAAAACAACTTGTTGAATCGTTTAGGAGTCGTGTCAGGAGATACACCAGAAATCTTCTTAAATGAATTTATAGAAGCTATTTCTGACCACAGACATTGGGATAGAGATGTAATTTAATAGATTTTGGGATGAGAAGGATGATTGTACATCATCCTTTTTTTGCTCTTACAAATAGGGGAGGAATAAAAAACCAATTCAAAAGGAAGATATTAGTTGATTACAAAAAAGTATACATGTATACTTTAAAAGTAAAGTTGTTTGCAATAAAGTAAACATGTGTACAAACTAGTGTGCATCTTGTTGTAGCAACGAATACAAAATGTGTACATGTATACGGAAAAGAATACATACAAAGTATTGTTGTATATTTTATGGAAAACAATTATTCTAGTAGTATATGGAAAAATGAGAGGAGTATCACTAAATGATAAAATCGAGAGTCGCGGCAGTAGATGTCGGAAATGATGCTTTAAAAGGAAACTTTGGAAAGCTTGAAAATGAATTGTATATCCCTAACGTGATTGCACCTGATTTAGAAGATCGCCCTGTAATCGGGATTGAGGAATTGGATCAAAAAGACGTATTGGATAATATCCATATTAGAGTACACTCCCCTGCCTTAGATGAAAACAATATTATTTATCGTGTTGGTAATCTAGCAACCAAAACTGGTAATGCACAGGAACTTGACCCTGGCAGCAGTAAATCAGAAGAAGATCAAACCTTAATTATGTTATTCACTGCACTGGCATTGGATGCGGTGAACACGGATAATTTTAATGAAAAAAATGGTATTACCGATGCAACCTATACATTGGGTACTGGACTTCCATTAAGAGAAGTAAAAGAAGGTAAAGATGTTGGGTATCGTTCTCAACTTCTTGGATCAGTGCATCAAGTCGAATTTCTTGTGACACCAAAACACCAAGGTAAAAAAGTGAATATTAAATTTGAAGAAGTAAAAGTATATCCAGAAGGTTTTGCAGCGTATGTGAACCTGATAATGGATAATGATTTAAAAGTAATTAATAAGGAACTAATTGATAAACAGATCTTAATCCAGGATATTGGTGGATTATCAACAGATATCGCGGTAATAAGAAATCGCAATGTGGATGATGATAAAGCACAAGGATTTAACTTGGGAGTTTCTGAATCATTAGAATCTATACGAGAAGAAATCCGGTCCAAACACGGTGTCGAACTGGACAGCCGGAGTGATGTCGTGGACATCATCACAAGGAAAAAGGATCGCAACCATATAATGGTAAAAGGAAGTAGAACAAACGTACACGATATTACCGATCATATTCTATTGGAACTGGCTAAGAAAGAATACCGTTTCTTAAGGAATGTATGGGCGAAGAACTCACAATCAGAAATCTGCTATTTTGTCGGTGGTGGCTCTGCAGTACTTAAAGACTATATTAAAGCGTTAAACAATAAATTGGATGGTTATAATATTGAATTCTTTGAAGATGAAAATGAAAGCATTTGGATGATGGCAAATGCCTATTATAAATTGATTAGTGATTTTATTCAAAAAGCTGAAAAAGGTAAGAAAGAAGAAGAAAAAGTTACTTCTAAGGCAAAATAAATAGGGTGAGATCATGTCGAAAAATAGTATAGAGCGTGGACAATCGATAACCTTTCGTGTCCCCTCTGATACACCTGATTATCTATTAAAACAATTGCAGAATTTGAAGGAAACCGAACGCAGGAATTTTTCCAGTAAAGTTGCCGGATTTGTACTTAAGGGGGTCAATGAAACCTTTGTAAAAGAAAAGGAAACGGTGACTATCCCGTTACCAAAGCAGCTTACAAAGGAACAAAGGAGCTGGCTGAAGCATGAACATTCAGAAGCGCTTATCGGCAGTATCCTTTATCATTTATTAAGTGATCCAATGCGGGCAACCACCCTGCTGGCAGCATTGAACAGTAACTCCAGTAATATTGATGAAGCATTATATCTTCAAGAAGAACCTGTGGAAAAATTAGAAAAACAACCGACACAGGAAATGAATCTGGATGATTTCAGTCTTGATGGCTTGGATCTAAACGAAGAAGAAGTCGTTGAAGAGGAAGAGGATGAAGATCCTTTAGGCGACTTTTTCTCCAGTATGAATAAATAACATAGTATATACCGGATAGGATGAAAAATCTTACCCGGTATTTTTTTGTTCAAAAAGCTATTTTCGTTATGTTTGTTGCTTCTAAATTACCGCAGAATCGAGATAAGCTGCGAACTAGAATAGGGAACTTCGGCGATTGCTCTGGGAAATACACTGCGCTTTTCGCGGGCGGCTGGTGAGCCTCTTCATGCTGACGCATTTCAGAGTCTCACCTATGCCTTTCCTCCCGCAGAAGTCTCCGTGTATTTCCCAGAGCTGGTTAGAAGGTTGCTAATAATTACTATACTAGCGTAGCTAAAATAGCATTATAAAACTTCACCAGTCCGGGTGAGCGGCGGGCGGTGACTCCTGCGGGAAAAGCACGTGTCCGAAGACCAGAAGAGTGGGTTTCTCTTCGGGGCTGAGGCCGTGCCCGCGGAAAGCATCCGCCCAGAGCGATCCCGGACGGCGGGAAAAGCACTTACTTATAGAAACCAAATCAACCAGCAGTTACTTCAGAGTCTATACATTTTATGAAATAACAAAATTTCAAAAAACGAAAACTTTTTCAACTTGAGAAAGGTATATATAGTATAGAACGATTTATAAAGGGGGGGTATTGCTTTTGGTTGATCAGGAAATAAGACTCATCAAAAAGATAAAAAAGGGGAATCAGCAGGCCTTTAAAAAGCTGTATGACAGTTATGCTGATTATTCACTTCGAACTGCATATGCAATTACAAATAATAATAGTGACGCATCCGATATTGTACAGGAAACATTTATCAAGGTTTATCGAAATATTGATTCCTTTGATATTAGAAAACCTTTCCGACCATGGTTTTACCAGATCTTAGTTAATGAAAGCAGAAGATATATGAAAAAAAAGTCCAAGGAAGATATAAGTATTGAAACTGAACGACTGTTGGACCACCTGAATCATCAGACAGAAGAAGAAAGAGACTTCGAACAGCTTGAAACAGCAATGGAACAGCTTGAAGAACATCACCGCACTGTCCTGATTTTAAAGTATTTAAACGGATTTTCAGAGAAAGACATTGCTGAAGTCCTTGAATTAAATGTGAATACAGTGAAATCAAGGCTTTACAAAGCAAGACAACAACTAAAAGCGGTTATTGGGGGTGTTGCTGATGAGTAGAGACAAACTGGATAAAAGAATGGAACAATTATTAAAAAGGCAGACAAAAGATGCGGTCAATCTCAAGAATGAAACTTGGAATAGGATCGATATCGAATTATTCTCATCCACACCCGACATAGAAAAAAAAAGAAAGCGTAAAAGAAAGGGATTTGCGATTGCAGGGATGAGCATTGCGGCAATTATAGCTATCTTGGTTTTCGGAATGAATACAGAACCTGGGCAGGCTATGTTTCACGGTTTGAAGGATATGTTTATTGAAGAAAAACAGGAAGAAATCGAATTGGAAGGTGAAAAAGAAGACACGAATGTGCAACTCGAAACCAATGAGGAGTTGCGCTATGTCATCTATATCGATGAGGACCGCTATAAAATGATTGAGGGAGAAACGAGCGATCGAATCGAAACCTTAGATCCGCTACCAGAGCAATTTCCAGAGGTATATATGGAAATTACACGTGTGGAGGATGCAACAACAGAAGAAGTAGTTGAAGCGATTAAACAAGAGATTAATAACGATAAGGACATGGAATTCCGTAGAGAAGAATCGGTAACGGAGCCAATTGAAGCCGAAATGATTCAAGGTATGGGACTTGAGTATACAAATGAATTCGGAAAAACGGGTCATCAATGGGATACACCCATTCATAGATATTACGTAACAGATGAAGATGAGGGTCAAGTATTTGTTATTAAGCAAGTATACTTCCTAGAGGCAGCAGAAGGGCATGGAGCAAGATTTCATTATATGTTGGAGAGCTTTCAAGTAGTTAAATAAAATATGGAAGGTGAAAATGCTATGTGTGGTTTTTTAGGAGTATTACTAAAGGAACAGGTCCAATTTAATGAGGACCATTTAAACGATATTAAAGTAGCGAACGATTTAATTAAACATCGGGGGCCGGATGATGTTGGTTTCTACCATGATTCACACATAGCACTCGCTTTCCGAAGATTGAGTATTATCGATATTGATGGTGGTCATCAGCCTTTTCACTTTGGGGAAGATCGCTATAAGATGGTTTTCAATGGGGAGATTTATAACTATGTACAGATTAGAGAGCAGTTAATGAATAAAGGCCATACTTTTTATACAGATTCGGACACGGAAGTTGCAGCGAACTTGTTCTTAGATGAAGGAGTAGGCGCTTTTTCAACCCTCAGAGGAATGTTTGCCATTGTAATTTGGGATAAGAAGGAGAGAAAACTGTATGGAGCGCGTGATTCATTTGGCATAAAACCATTTTATTATTTAGAAAATGAAAATGAACTGATTTTTGCATCAGAAAAGAAAAGCATTTCTCATTTAACGCAAGCAGAGACAGTCGATACAAACGCTCTCCAGCACTATATGTCTTTTCAATATGTCCCTGACCCACTAACGATAACGGAACATGTAAAGAAATTACCTGCAGGACATTATTTTGTGAAGAACTGGGGAGAGCCGGTTACAATTAGGTCATATTTTCAAGCGCAATTCCATGCTGTTTATGGTAATGAATGTCAGATTGTGAATCGAGTAAAAGAAGTCATGCTCGATTCAGTGAAATTACATTTGCAAAGTGATGTTCCGGTAGGGTCTTTTCTATCTGGGGGTATCGATTCCACGTTGATAGTAGGGATGGCAAAGCAATTTCAACCGGATATCAAAACATTTTCCGTAGGATTTGAAGACCAGGGCTACTCGGAAGTAGATCTTGCCAAAAGAAGTGCCGAAGATCTTAATGTGGAAAATATCTCTTATATAATATCCCCAGAAGAGTTTTTGGAGAGTCTACCTGAAATCATGTGGCATATGGATGATCCTTTAGCTGACCCGGCATGTGTCCCGCTCTATTTCGTAGCAAGAGAAGCAAGAAAGCATGTGAAAGTAGTGCTTTCTGGTGAGGGTGCGGATGAATTATTTGGTGGATACAATATTTATCGCGAACCCGAATCATTAAAGTATTTTAACTACATGCCAATAGGGTTACTTCAGGCGATTCATCGTGTTGCAGCAATGCTGCCGGAAGGAATGAAAGGAAAAAGTTTCTTGGAGAGAGGCACAACCCCATTACGGGAAAGGTATATCGGTAATGCAAAGATGTTTGAGGAGAAACAGAAATCGGAATTATTAAGAAACTATGACCCTCGTTTTACGTATCAGTCCCGTACTGCTGCGCTCTATAATCAAGTTAAAAACAGACATCCTGTCGAACAGATGCAATATATTGATATGCATACATGGTTGACTGGCGATATACTGCTGAAAGCCGATAAAATGACGATGGCCAACTCATTGGAGCTTCGTGTCCCTTTTTTGGATAAAGAGGTATTTGAAGTTGCAAGCAGAATTCCCGTTGATTATAAGATAGCAGATGGTACAACAAAATCAGTTTTACGAAAAGCGGCAGAAGGATTTGTACCAGGTCATGTTCTGAACCGGAAGAAGCTTGGTTTTCCTGTACCGATAAAGCATTGGCTAAGGGGAAGTATGTATACGTGGGCGAAAGAACTTATTCTAGAAAGTGCAACAGATTATGTTATTGATAAATCGGTTGTACTTGACCTGCTTAACAGCCATCTAGCCGGGAAAAGAGATTATTCAAGAAAGATATGGACCGTACTAATGTTCATGGTTTGGCATCAGGTTTATGTAGAGAAGGTTTATGTATTCGAAGAAGTATCTTCAGAAATTCATTTCAAAACATCTTAAGGTTTAAAAAGTGCGATCTAAATACGGATGGCACTTTTTTATGTTAGTAAGCGGATAAAAATGTATTATTTTGCAAAACTAACATATAGAAAGGGGATGTGAATAATGGATTTTGATTGGGTATGGAAAGCAATCCTTATTGTTTTGGCAGGTACATTCCTGTTGCGATTGGCAGGTAGGAAGTCTATATCTCAAATGACACTGGCACAAACCGTCATCATGATTGGGATTGGTTCCTTATTAATACAACCATTAGCAGGTAAAAGTGTGTGGACAACCATAGGGGTAGGGTTTATCTTAATTTTGACCTTGATTTTTATGGAATATATTCAAATTAAAGGTAATATTTTTGAAAGAATCCTTACCGGAAATGCAAAAGTTCTGATTGAAAAGGGGATATTACAAGAAAAAAACCTGAAAAAACTTAGACTTACGGTCGATCAACTGGAAATGAACCTCAGACAGCAGAATATTTCGAAAATCAGTGATGTGGAATGGGCAACACTTGAACCAAACGGAAAAATCGGATTTATATTAAAACAAGAGGCACAGCCTGTGACGAAAAAGGAATTTCAAGCACTTACCCAATTAATGGCGGAAGTTATTGGAGAATTTCACCCAGATAAGGCCAGAGCCAGCGAAATCCTGCAAAAATTAAACAGCCAACCGGTACTTGCGAGTCAACAGGAGAATCTATTTGCTGAGGTGAAGCGGACGCATCATAAAAATAATCCCCCGAAGCATTTACGTTAGCAGCGACAAAATAGTAGGTTAAATACAGTCATTAAGTGGGAAAACGGAGTACATAATGCTATTAGGGAGGTATTTATATGGAACAAAATAATAAACAGGATACGTATATGCCAATGACGTCAATAAAAAGTGGAAAGCTCACACAAGTAGCAGAGGATGTCCATTGCTTTACCAACCAGATTGTAAACTTGTACTTTGTAGGTCATACAGAAAATTGGGTACTTGTTGATGCTGGAATGCCAAAATCCTACCATAAAATTATGGAGCAGGCGGAAACACTCTTCGGAGAAAATGCCACACCAAAAGCGTTAATCTTAACACATGGGCATTTTGACCATGTTGGCGCAGCAGAAGAACTTGTGGAAAAATGGAATATTCCTGTATTTGCTCATCCGCTGGAGCTTCCTTTTCTGACAGGAGAAGAAAGCTATTCGTATCCGGATTCAAGTGTTGAAGGTGGAATGGTTGCTAAGATTTCCGACCTTTTCCCGGAGGAACCAATCCATTTAGGTAGGAATATTTCACCATTACCTGAAGATGGGACAGTGCCTGGGATGGCGGGATGGAAATGGCTGCATACACCTGGTCATACGCCGGGGCACGTATCTTTTTTCCGTGAATCAGACAAAGCCCTACTAGCTGGAGATGCTTTTATAACAGTGAAGCAGGACGAATTACTAAAGGTAGTGATGCAAACAAAAGAAGTGAATGGTCCACCCAGGTATTATACACCTGACTGGGATGCTTCAGAGATTTCTGTTCAAAAACTTGCTGCTTTGCATCCTACAGCTGCAGGGACTGGCCATGGTATACCGATTTTTGGCGATGAATTAACAGCAGGGCTTCAGAAACTCGTTAGAAATTTTAAGACGATCGCAGTCCCGGATTATGGAAAATATGTAGAAAATCAGGCAAAAGACGAATAATTTTCAGGGATGGTGCTTCATAAACCATCTCTTTTTTTATACATAGGTACATAGTATTAGTGGAACTTTTTGGAAGATTGTTTTAAACAATATTTCTGGACTATAAAAAGTTATCGCAAATGAATAAATAGTATGATATAATCACGTTTAAATATTTAGAAAACGATTATCGTCGAATAGGGGGAAATAACCGTGAAAAAATTATTAATGTTAATGGTAGTAGCTGTTGCTATAATCACATTGGCAGCTTGTGGCTCTGATGATGAAGCGGACAGCGGATCTTCAGAAGGTGGAGATACATATAAAGTCGGTGCGACACAGATTGTGGAACATCCTTCTCTTGATGCTGCCTACGAAGGATTTAAAGATGCTTTGGCGGATGCTGGTCTTGAGGTGGAATATGATTTTCAAAGTGCCCAGAATGATCAGAACAATGTAAAACCGATTTCTGATGGATTTGCAGCAGATGATGTTGACTTAATATTTGCGAACTCAACGCCAAGTGCGCTTGGTGCACTGCAGGCAACAAGTGATATTCCAATTGTTTTCACATCTGTTACAGATGCTGTAGATGCAGGTCTTGTACCATCAATGGATGAAGCTGGGGAAAATATTACTGGTGTCGTTGACCTCCATCCAGAACAAATTGATGCAACCGTGGAATTTATTAATACTTATTTCGAAGGTGCAACGATTGGTATGGTCTACAATGCTGGTGAACAAAACTCTGTTTCCCAAGTTGAATCCGTAAAAGCAGCAGCTGAGGAACAAGGATTGGAAGTCGTTGAGCGTACAGTAGCCAATTCTGCGGAAGTACAACAGGCAGCAACAACACTTGTCGGTGAGGCAGATGTATTTTACATCATTACGGATAATACGGTAGTATCTGCTTTGGATAGTGTAGTTGGAGTTGCAAATGACCAGGATATTCCACTAATTGTAGGTGAGCCTGATTCACTAGCTGGTGGTGGTTTTGCCACATTCGGTATTGATTACCATACAATTGGTTACCGTACTGGAGAAATGGCTGTAGAAATCTTGACAGGTGAGAAGTCACCAAGTGATTTCCCTGCTGAATATCCACCGGAAATACAATTATTTATGAATAAGCAAGCTGCTGAAGAACAAGGTATTGAGTGGAATTCTGAATGGGACGATCAGGCACAATTCGTAGAGTAATAATCTTGTTGGGGCCGGATATTTATCTTATCTGGCTCCTTTAATATTATCTGAACTAATCAATATTTTTTATAAATACTTTTACTTAGACGTAGCGGGAGGAAAGAATTATGTTTATATCAATGTTCGGTGCTGTGGAATCAGGAGTTATTTATGCCATTATGGCTTTAGGCGTTTACTTAACCTTCCGTGTATTAGATTTTCCTGATCTGACAGTTGATGGAAGCTTTGTTACAGGAGCAGCAGTAGCAGCTCTATCCATTGTAAATGGCGTCCCTCCAGTGCTTGCAACATTGTTTGCATTGCTTGCTGGATTTATTGCGGGATGTATAACTGGTTTATTACATACAAAAGGTAAAGTAAATGCACTGCTTGCAGGGATTTTGATGATGACTGCCCTCTATTCAATTAACCTCAGAATTTTGGGTCAGCCTACATTATCCATGCTTAATGAAACGACAGTATTTAAACAGTTGAATTCCATTTGGACGATGACTGGAATAGATAATGCGTTAAATGGGCTTCTTGCCGCTTTCGGATTAGATCGGTTCCCGAATACTTGGGGAATTGTATTGATTATGCTCATTGTTACCATTGCCATTAAGCTGATTACAGACTTTTATTTGAAAACGGAAGTAGGATTGGCGTTAAGAGCGATTGGGGACAATAAAAAGATGATCCGAAGTCTCTCAGCTAATACAGATAACCTAACGATTGTCGGTGTTGGATTGTCGAATGGACTTGTGGCACTTTCTGGTGCGTTAATCGGTCAGCTCGGGGGATTTGCCGACGTAAATATGGGTATCGGAATGATCGTCATTGGTCTTGCATCCGTTATTATCGGTGAAGCGCTCTTTGGTACAAAAACAATTGCTAGAGCAACACTGGCAGTCATCGGCGGAGCGATTATCTATCGTATGATTGTTACGCTTGCACTTCGAGTAGACTTTCTAGAGACAGGCGATATGAAATTGATCACGGCAATTATTGTTATTATTGCATTAGTTGGCCCAAGAATATTCCACGCGAGAAAAGAAAAGAAACGAAGACTTCTAAAACGTCAACAGCTTAGTGCTCAGTCAGGAGGGGAAAATCATGCTTAATATCGCTAATATTTCCGTAACTTTTAACGAAGGTACGCTGGATGAGAAAAAAGCATTAAACGGTATAAATTTGGAATTGCAACAAGGAGACTTTGTAACGGTAATCGGTAGTAATGGTGCAGGTAAATCAACATTGATGAACGTGATTTCCGGTAACATTCAGCCTGATGTTGGAGATGTTATCATTGACGGAAAACAGGTGGTTCATCTGCCTGAATACAAAAGATCTGCATTTATCGGAAGGGTTTTCCAGGACCCAATGGCAGGGACAGCACCATCCATGACAATTGAAGAAAATCTGGCGATGGCTTACTCACGTGACAAAAAAAGAAAATTAAAATCTGGAGTAACGAAGAAAAGAAAAGATTTATTTCGGGAACAGTTAAAAACATTGAACCTTGGATTGGAAGACCGTCTATCCGCCAAGGTCGGTTTGCTGTCGGGTGGTGAAAGACAGGCACTCTCGTTATTAATGGCAACATTTACCCAACCGAATATTCTCCTGCTTGATGAGCATACGGCAGCATTGGATCCATCCCGTGCGGAATTGATAACATCACTAACTGAAAAAGTAGTCCGCGAATCTGGCCTAACGACGTTAATGGTGACGCATAATATGCAACAGGCCTTGGACCTTGGAAACAGATTAATTATGATGGATAAAGGTCAAATTATATTTGAAGCAAAAGGAGAAGCCAAACAGGAACTTACCGTAAAAGATCTATTGAATGAGTTCCAGCGTATACGTGGGGAGCAATTTGAAGACGATCGGGTAGTTTTGGGGTAAAAAGATGATAAATAATTTTAAACGAAATACACACGCCGTTTGTTGAATGTGCGTGTGTATTTTTTATGTTACAGTTTCTATTAGACGGAACCTTAAGAAATCTATCAATCTAGAAATGAACGATAGAAAAAGATTGCATAAGTAATTTCATTATGCTACTCTTAACACTAGATATTGACTTATTTGGATTTTAAAATACTATATATTGTATATAAAGTAAAGGTGACATGACATCATGTCTTAAAAGGGAACTCGGTTAAATTCCGGGACTGTCCCCGCAACTGTAAGTGTGGATGAACGAGAATACCACTATATTGTTTGTTTAACGGCAGCAATATGGGAAGGACTCTAGTAAAACGATGCACAAGTCAGGAGACCTGCCTTTAACTTTGAGTTTCACTTCTCCGGGATGAGAGATTATGAAAGGATAGAAATACAAACTATTTCTGTCGTTTTATAGCCGTTCATCCATTGGGGAAGAACGGCTTTTTCATTGTACATATAGATATTAGGAGGTAGATATGATGATTACAGGAACCATTAACCAACAGGAAAAAGTTTTGCAGACGATTAACGAATCTACGAAAGGACTATCCGTAGAAGCAAACCAATTGATGGATAAGGCAATGAAAACAATCAATCAGGATACACCGGAAGAAAAAGCTATGGATATCCTTATAAAAATAGCCTTGGAAAACATCGATGAGTCGAACCCAGACTGGACGTTTGCGGCAGCAAGAATTTATTTGAAGGAGCTTTATCGTAAGGCAGCGGCCAATCGAAACTATAGCGAGGATTCACGCTATGGATCGCTGTATCATTTGATACAAATGTTAACCGATAAAGGGATATATGCACCAAACCTTTATTCCAAATACTCGAAAACAGAAATGGATTTTTTTGAGAGGCTAATTCAACCAGATCGAGATTATCTATTTAACTACTTAGGTATTTATACAATTGCAACGCGTTATCTGGCAACAGATCATAACAAGCAGATTTATGAACTTCCCCAGGAGCGCTGGATGATTATAGCGATGTATTTAATGCAGGATGAAGACTTATCAAAGCGCTCCAAGCTGGTGGAGGAAGCTTATTGGGCTTTGAGTAATCTTTATATGACAGTGGCAACGCCGACACTCACAAATGCAGGAAAGACACATGGACAGCTATCCAGCTGTTTTATTGATACGGTGGATGACAGCCTGCAATCCATCTATGACAGCAATACAGATATCGCCAAGCTCTCCAAAAACGGTGGGGGCATAGGTGTCTATATGGGGAAAATACGTGCCAGAGGGAGCTCTATTAAAGGATTTAAAGGCATGTCCAGTGGCGTAGTTCCGTGGATTAAGCAATTAAATAATACAGCGGTAAGTGTTGACCAACTTGGTACGAGAAAAGGTGCAATTGCCATCTATCTAGATGTTTGGCACAAAGATATCGAATCATTTCTGGACTTGAAGCTGAATAATGGGGACGATCGCATGCGCGCCCATGATATTTTCACAGGCGTCAGTTTACCGGATTATTTTATGGAAAAGGTCGATAAACGGGAAGACTGGTATTTATTCGATCCTCATGAAGTACGCCAAGTGATGGGCTTTTCGCTCGAGGATTTTTATGATGAGGAAAAAGGAAATGGCGAATGGCGGAGGAAGTATGAAGCTTGTATACAATCGGATACGCTCTCCAGGAAGAAGATAGCTGCCATAGATATTATGAAGCGGATTATGAAATCACAGCTTGAGTCAGGAACTCCGTTTATGTTTTATCGGGATGAAGTTAATAGGCAGAACAGCAATTCACATAACGGAATGATTTATTGTTCCAATTTATGTACTGAAATTACCCAGAATCAGTCCCCAACTCAATTTGTAGAGGAATTTCTTGAAAACGAAAATACCATTATTAAAAAGTATCAAGCAGGTGATTATGTTGTTTGTAATTTAAGCTCGATAAATCTCGGAAAAGCAGTTCCGGATAATGTGCTGGATCGTCTGATAAAAATTCAAGTACGCATGCTTGATAATGTGATTGATATCAACACATTGCCGATAAAGCAAGCAGAACTGACGAATAAAAAATACCGTGCAATCGGACTTGGTACATTCGGTTGGCACCATCTTCTTGCCCTTGAAAATATAAAATGGGAAACAGAAGAAGCAGTTAGTTATGCTGATGAACTGTATGAAAAGGTTGCCTTTCTAACGATAAAAAATAGTATGGAACTGAGTAAGGAAAAAGGGAGTTATCCAGCATTTGAAGGTAGTAAGTGGAGTACGGGTGCTTATTTTACGGAAAAGGGTTATCGAAGTGAAGCATGGGTCGCTCTTTGGGCAGAGGTTACCATGCATGGCATGCGTAACGGCTATTTAATGGCTGTGGCTCCTAACTCAACGACCGCAATGATTGCAGGTTCCACCGCAAGCATCGATCCGATTTTTAATGTATTTTACAATGAGGAGAAAAAGGACTTTAAGATTCCGGTAACAGCACCAGACTTAAATCATCATACGTACGATATTTACCGCCGTTCCGCTTATATTGTCGATCAGCGCTGGTCGATTAAGCAGAATGCTGTCAGACAGAAACATATTGACCAAAGTATATCATTTAACTTTTATGTTCCAAATACCATTCGGGCATCTGTTTTACTCGATCTTCATCTCCAGGCATGGCGGGAAGGGCTGAAGACCACGTATTATGTACGATCAACATCCAACGATGTCGAAGAATGTGAGTGGTGTCAAAGTTGAGGGCACTTATAGCATATATATCCTATAGTGGGAACACCAAAGAGGTCGCCGAGATCGTGGAAGGGAAATTAAAAGATGAAGGTATCACTGTGGATAACCATCGTATTGGAATCGATGCACCAATAAATCCTGAACGTTACGATTATATTTTTATCGGCACATTTACATGGGAAATGGGAAAAACACCAGTTGAAATAAAGGATTTTGTCCTTGAAATTGGGTATAAACCAAACAATATTGCGATATTTGGGACTGGGGACACTCAATTCGGTGGAGACGAGTTGTTTTGCAGAGCTGTGGATAAGTTGTGGAAATTTTATGAAAGTAAGTGGAGCGGTTTGAAAATTGAGCAGTCGCCAAGGGGAAGTCAGGAACAAAAAGTTAAATTATGGGTAGAAGGAGTGTTGTGCCATGCCAAGAGCTTTGCTTGAAAAGGCGAAAACATTGGAACCATTAAATCCAAACAAGTCAACCGCCCTATTTGGTGGGAAATCGAGTGGAATTCTCAACTGGAATGATATTGCTTATCCACATTGGCATAAAATGTATAAGCGATTAGTCGGAAATTATTGGCAGGCGGATGAGGTGAATATGTCCAGTGATGTAAAGCAATTTTCATCCTTGACTACTGAAGAACGCGAAGCATATCTCAAAATAATTGGCCTGTTATCCACATTGGATGCACCACAAACGAGAACTGCATTGTTGATATCTTTATATGCCACAGATCCTGCTGTCCAATCAATTATGGCAGTCATCGCGCAACAGGAAGCTGTGCATAATGAAAGTTATTCCTATGTGTTATCCTCCGTTGTTTCACTGGACGAACAAAATAAAGCATTCCAACTTGGGAGAACAGATGCAGTGTTGCTTAAGCGAAATGCCAACCTGGTGGAGCAATATAATAACTTTGTGGATAACCCAACAATGGAAAATATTTTAAAAACATTGGTATACACATCCTTATTGGAAGGAATGTTTTTTTATTCAGGGTTTGCTTTTTTCTATAATCTGGCACGGCAAAATAAAATGGTCGGTACATCGACAATGATCAGTTATATTAATCGTGATGAACTGGAACATGGACGCTTTATCGCGGAATTGTTTCGAGCTACACTCGCAGAAAACCCGGAATACAATACCGAGGATTTTACCGATTGGGTATATACTCATTTTCAAGAATCAGTTGTTTTGGAAATAGAGTGGTCCAATTATGTTTTAGAAGACGTAGAGGGTATTGATTTGGATGAAATGGCCGGTTATATTAAATATCGTGCCAATAAGATGCTGCGAATGATGGGATTAAGTGAGGTTTATCCAGAACATGTGGATAACCCGATGAAATGGATTCGAGCCTATGTGGATAATTTCGATGGTACAAAGACCGATTTCTTCGAACAGAAATCACGGCAATATACAAAGACGAGTGATTTAAATGGATTTGATGACCTGTAGTCTAATGTGACTAAAATAATAGGAGGCATGAAGCTTAGGGGTTTACGCTAAGCCTCATGCCTCTTTCATTTCTAAATTTCATTCAGTAATACAACGTCACCTGTAACAGCATCTACACCATATTCACAATCGATTTTTCCGCATAAAATATAGCGATTTTGCTTTTTATCAAACACATATACGGGGGTAATTTCAATATGCTTACGTAATTTTTCAAATGCTTCCTCTTTGGTAAGCTTTGGATCTTCGGCTTTTTCGAAATGCTCAAACATATCTAAGATGATGCTATTATCTGTATAGTTAACAGGCTGGTAATTTTTTTCATCAATGATGAGTTTAATTTTCCGATCGATCACGCGTGCATCGGGTGCAGCTGGTTTTAGTTGAGCAAAAATATACCCCTTTTCGCGCCATAAGCCTGTTAACTTCCATTTTCCGCTATCATCAGGGAATTCACTTCGGAGGAAATCTCTGCTTGCTTTCTCAGCATGTTGCTGATCATCCATTGTTAATTCCTCATTGGTTGGAGCCTGTTCAACATTAAAAACTTCTTCAGGAGTTGCTTCTAATGAAAGATCAATTTCTCGTTTTGAAAATCTTTCTTGAATTGGCTCCACCCATTCCAGAAGAACATCTTTTTGTTTATAGGATTTTGGGCTCTCTACTTCTTCAAAAGAAATCGTGCGCTTTCCATCATTCGTTACAAAAACCGTTGCGGTCCCGAAAATTGCCTCCCATTTTTCTTCGTTTTCAAGTGGAATTTCGAGCAATTTGCTTTGTGACTTTACGATTGGGTCAATTTGTTCTGCTGTTAATGCAAATGGCTCCCAGTTCAGCTGATCTTCATTTGGAAAGATTCCATCGACGGAAAACAAGGACAGCTTTCCTTCCTCATTATGTTCCATTTCAATGGACCCGGAGGGAAATACGGCTACATTATCAACTGCTGCCTGGAAGAGGAGTTCTTTTTCTTCTTCATGAATCAGTTTAAATTGTCTGCCAAACTCCAGTCCCGTCTCTTTTTCGATCCATTCGATAGCAAGTTCCGTACTTGCCGCTAGAGGGAAATCAGCATCGGTTTTATTTTCACCATTAACAAAGATAATTCGTTTTACCAATTTAGAGTGAAGGTCCACATCAATGCTGGCAGTACCGGAAGGATTGTAATCTTCATCGGTTTCATCGGCATCTTTCGGAAACCACTCCATATTCAAAATATAGGATGTTTCCTCCATGTTCGATTGTTCCTGAAAGATATGATGCCTTTTCAAAAAATAATGATCAAGGTGAAACTTTTCAGCTGTTAAGTCAATAATTTCCTGCAATTTTTCATTCATGTCCAAACCTCGCTTATAAAATTAATGCCTATAGTATAACATAGCACTGTCACTCCTCAAATTCGACAAAATTCGGGGAGTGACAGGCACCTAGTGAAAGTATTGGATTAGGCCGTTAGTGATTGCTTTGGCGACTTGATTTTGATATTCTGCTGCTTGGATAATAGCGAGGTCATTAGGATTGGAAATGAATCCTAATTCTACCAAAACAGATGGAGCAGTTGTATTACGTAGAACACGATAATTTCCCTGCATAAGGCCACGGTTGTTCAGATTTACGGATGAAGCTAAGGTTGATTGGATATTTTGTGCCAGTTTGCGATCGGTGCTGTCGGCATAATATGTACTTACTCCTTTCACCGATAGAACAGGGTAAGAATCAAAATGAAGACTTATAAATGCATCCGTATGATTGGTGTTACTAATATTTACGCGCTCATTTAGAGAAACATAATAATCACCAGAACGAGTGGTTATCACATTTGCTCCTGCATCTCGTAATTGATCTTCTACTTTAGTTGCAGTGGAGGATACTAAATCTTTTTCAAATATTCCTCCAAGGCCAATCGCACCGGGATCATTTCCTCCATGACCGGGATCAAGTACGATCGTAAAGCCTTCCAATGAACGATTGGAGGCAGGTTTGCTATCACTGCTACTTGTATCGGTAGTTAAAGATGCAACTTGTGTCTCAGAGGTATGATTAGAATCTGTTAACCATGCTGCAATCCATCCAGTAGAGCCATTTCCCAAATTAACTTTATGCCAGTCTCCTGAAGTTTCTACTATGTTGTATGTATCACCTGATCTTGTTGAATCGATAATGGAATAATCCATTCCAGGTCCTGAACGAACATTGACACTGGTTGCTGTGATAGTAATCATCTCAGAGGATGTTTGGGAAACGGTTGAATTATTTTGATGTGTGTTCCCAATTGGAATTAAGTGGTGCATAGCCACCCAAGCTTCTTTTCCCCCGTAATAGGTTTGTACCCATCCATGTTGTTCCTCGAATGCCATCACATGATTTCCCTTTTGGAGCAATCCGACTATTTGTGAACCTGCAGCAGGTTCACTACGTACATTCAAAATGGTTGAATGAACTTCATAGGTTTGTCCTTCATTAGCATATGCAAAATTCGGTAAAAAAGTAGATAATAAGACAAGAATCCCTATGACTGCTATTAAGTTTCGAAAGTATTTCATTTGTTCCTCCTCTTAAAATTAAATCTATTAAATTAATAATAGTAGTTTACCATTGCCCGCACAAGAGGAATTCAAACAATTTTCAACAAAAACCATTATAATGGACTAGCAATCCAAGAGGTATAATTAAAATTAACTATAAAAGAGAAGGGTAAAGATAGAGAATAGCTCATATAGGTAAAATAGATGGGGAGAGGTTGATAGAACAGAAGGAGGAGAATGGAAGGTGATTTTTGCATCATAAAAGCGTGCTGATAGCATTACTCACCACGCATTTTATAGGATGCTTTTCTCGATTGAATAACGGAGATAACTGCTGTGGATGCCGTTCATCATTTAATCAGCATGGAAGCAGCTTTTAATGCGGCTGTATCCTTCGTGATTTCTCCAGGTTTGCTTGCCTTGCCAATAACATACCCTTCGAAACTCATATTATAAAACTGGCATATATAATTGAATTGCTGGACAAGTGGAAGACCTTTAACCATCGGAGTGTCTCCTCCGACTGCAATCAGATAAACGTGCTTTTTTGATAATTCTTTTCGAAAATCTACATAAGCAGGATCTCTTAATATTTGGGACCAACGATCAATGAATAGTTTCATTGGACCGGACATACTGTACCAATAAATGGGTGTGGAAAATACAATTATATCGTGGGAAAGCATCTGGTCTATAAGTCCTTTGTGATGATCTTCAACTTCATTAAAACCACCTTCATCATGCCGCTGATCAATAATTGGAAGGACATTATAATCACGTAAATAAATATGCGTTCCTTTTTCTTTTGGAACAGCCTGATAAGTTAAAAATTCTGTATTTCCATTAACACGGGTTGAACCGTGAAAGACGATTATCTTCATATTCATCCTCCTTGAAGGTAAAAGCTAAAAAGTACATAAGACTATATATTTTAATCCGTTCATAGAAGTATATGAAACGAAAACCAATAACATGTAAAAATGAAAGGTTTTTTCAATGATTTATTGAAAAAACCACATCGGATGGTGGCAAACTAAAGGTTTAGAATGCAAAATGGCAGGCACCATGGAGGTACTTGCCATTTTTTATAATTCATGATTCGTTAGAAATAAACAATAAAATTATTCTCGATTTCTGGAGTAAAGTACAAAAAATCAGTCCCATACCTCACTTGCAATGATAAGACTAATAGACAGACTAACACAAACAGCAATCACAGCGATAAGCATGAACAATTCCCTCCTACTACGTAAGCAAATCCTAATATACTATACTATTAATTATAGTATACACGACCTTGAAAAGGAATGGTTATAATTTATATTAGAAATTTATAGATGTTTAATGCCCCGTAGTACCTCTCTAATTAATAATTTAAGCTCGAATCCACTTCCATATTTCACCTGGCGTTGCATTTTTCCCATACATTAAAATGCCTACTTTAAATATCTTACCAGCGAGTTTCATGAAAATCAGTATACTTACGATTATAATGACAAGTGAAATAATAATTTCTATCCATGGCCATTCTTCAAGCATTGTTAGACGCATAATCAGAACCCCAGGAGCTGTAAATGGAATATAGGTCCCGACTTGTGCAACGAGGCCATTCGGATCACTGAGCACAGGTCCGATCATAATAAATGGTAAGAATGGAAGCATCATTACCATCCCTTGGAAGTTTCCTGCTGTTGACACGTCAGCCATTGTTGCACCAATTCCAACGAATATAGACGCGAACATTAAATAACTAAGAATAGCAATTCCAACTAATAATGCAGTTTCTGGTACGAGTAAGTATTCAATAACTGGAATATCGGTTTTCCACAGGACAAAAGGAAAGAGAAGCCCGATAAAGACAACAACTTGAATAAGTCCTAACACAAAATATCCAATGATTTTCCCTTGCATTAGCTCAGAAGGGGTTAAAGATGATAATATAATTTCGGCAATTTTGTCTTTTTTCTCCTGTGAAGCACTTTGAAAGATGGCCATTCCGGTGAACACAATGGATAACATAATGACACCAGCAAAAATTCCTGGTACGATTCGTTCCATCGAGCCATCACCAAGCCCATCCACTTCTGCTGATGGTTCCTCGGATGTACCCTTATCGACAGTTGTTTCAACAAAGGCTACCCCTTGCAGGACGGTTGCGGCTTCCTCTTCTGAGAATCCAAGCTCAGCAATCTTCATCGCTTGAAGGGGGGTACCTAATACCTGTACTTGGTTTATGAAAAAAGGATCCATGTCCTCGCTCATATAGACAGGAACAGCGCCACTTTCCAATGTCTCATCAGAGATAAAAATATATGCTGTATTTTCACTTTCAGCCAAATCCGGAACTTCTGATTCGGTTAATTCTGTCGTTTCCATTTCCCAGTTAAATTCACCTTGTTCGACGGTTTCCTCTAGTGCAGGATATACTCCCAATTGGTCATTTACAAAAACAGTGGTAGTTTCTGCCTCATCACTATCTGAATCACCAAACAGACTTCCAATAAACATAAAGACCAGGAAAAGAATCGGTGAGATAAATAACCCAATAAGGAAGGTTTTGTTTTTCATATTTCGTTTAATTTCCCATTTGGCAACTTTCATCGAGTTACGCATGTACGACACCATCTTCCTTCAGTAAATTCTTATCTGTTGCAATATCGATAAATATTTCGTGTAAAGAGATTCGATTTATTTTTAACTCATGGATGACAAGGTGATCAGGGAGATTTTTCAACCAAATCGATGGTTCCACATCTTTATCCAGATGTAGGATGGTTGTGTCATCCTTTTGTTCTACACGGAGCACTTCGGGAAGATTTTCTAAATCTCCAATTTTGTTTCTTCCATGAATCGTACATTTGAAATTTGCATATTGTTTTTTAACATCATCCAACGTACCGTAAATGACTTTTTCTCCCCGTTGAATCATAAACAGGCGATCACACATCTCTTCCACCAAATTCATTTGATGGGATGATAGTAAAATGGCGGTTCCATTATTGGCGAGACTGCGAATTTCTTCTTTGAATACTTCCTGACTAACCGGATCAAGACCGGAGAATGGTTCATCTAAAATAAGCAGTTCGGGTTCGTGGATAATAGATCCAATAAATTGTACCTTTTGCCCCATCCCTTTGGAAAGTTCTTCGACAGAAACATTTTCTTTGCCTTCTAAATCGAATTTTTTTAAATACATAAGTATTCGTTCTTTCGCTTGATCAAGAGGATAATCTTTCAAGTCTGCGAGATAAAGCAATATATCCATTACTTTGACGTTTTTGTACAATCCTCTTTCTTCCGGCAAATAGCCAATTTTATTTCTTGGGATATCTTTTCCGCTATAATTATGAAACGTAATGCTGCCTGAATCGGGATACATAATTCCCATGATATTTCGTATTGTCGTTGATTTACCAGCGCCATTCGGACCAAGGATAGCCATGATCTCTCCCTTGCGTACGTCAAATGAAATGTCTTTTAGTGCTTTTTTGTCTTTGAAGGATTTCTCGAGTCCATTAACCGTTAACATCGTTTCCATTCGTAATTCCCACCTTTTTATTTTCTGAGATTCCTACTGTTAGTAAAGATAAGCATTATCACTATTACTTAGTACGAATAAGACATCAGAAAGTTTCTTAATATATGCAACTTTTTTAGGTTCTCATCTTAAGTTCTTATAGTCTTCGCATAGCCAAACGTTTAGTAAGCAGCCTTTATATAAGTATAACATCCGTCTTTTCATGTCCTTAAAGTCATTTCGTTCATAAAAAAGACACAAATTTGTTTCCAAAATGTGAAATACTTCACAATACTATTTTCAAATGGTTGAAATCCTGTTATATTATGAATGTACCAAGGAACACACTTACAATATATTGTGAAACAGTGAACAAGGTCATAATGAAATTATATTATATTAAAGGAGATGGATGTTATGTTTATGGATTTCATTCGTAACAACAAAGTGGTAGCAGGAATATTGACGATCCTCAGAGTTTATATTGGGTATACATGGTTAATGGGTGGTCTTGGAAAAGTTACTAGTGGTGGATTTGATGCAAGTGGTTTCATTCAAGGAGCCGTTGCAAACTCTGCAGGAGAAGGTGCTACCGTGCAAGCTTGGTGGGGAACATTCCTCAACACTGTTGCAGTGCCAAACGCAGGATTGTTCAGCTTTGTGGTAATGTGGGGCGAAGTATTAGTAGGTGCAGCACTAATTCTAGGTATCTTCACAAACTTCGCTGCACTGATGGGGATTACAATGAACTTTGCCTTCCTATTCAGTGGAACAGTTAGCACAAATGCACAAATGGTAGTTATTACAGTCTTCCTGATTGTAGCTGGATTTAATGCAGGTAGATATGGGTTGGACAGATGGGTATTACCTTTCTTGAAAGACCACACTCCAATCATTAAAGATAAAGTAAAAAAAGAAGTAGTCGTTGCATAAATATATTTTAAAAGAGCTAATTCTGAGACAGGATTGGCTCTTTTGCTATGTAATGGATAACAATATTCATTCATAAATGTTTATTTTCCTATCAGATTGTGAAACATACGTAATATATAATCGATGAAAGGAGATTGCGTAAAATGAAACGTGGGATGACAATTATAATCGTATTGTTAGTTGCTATATTTTTAAGTGCATGTGGGACTGACAATGAGGAAGAAACGAATACACAGAATCAAGAGGGTACATCATCAGAAAGTGATCCAACTAATGAAGAACAGGCACAGGAGACAAATGCTACTGCAGAGGAAGAAGTTTTAGTTTCGTTGAAAAATGCAGAAGACGTGGTAGTTGGTACAGCAACATTAACGGAAGACGATTCTGGAGTTAGCATTCATTTGGAAGGTGAAAATCTTCCGCCCGGAACTCACGGATTTCATATCCACGAAGCGGGAGTATGTGAGCCACCCGATTTTGAATCGGCAGGTGGTCACTATAATCCTACTGACGCAAAACACGGTTTCGAACATCCGGAAGGACCACACGCAGGAGACCTTGAAAATATTGTTGTCTCTGATGATGGTACGGTAAATGTGGAAGTGATTGCCGATATGGTAACCCTGGAACAGGGAGCTGAGAATACATTGTATACGGAAGATGGAACAGCTTTAATCATCCATTCCGGTGCAGACGATTATATTTCTCAACCCTCAGGTGATGCTGGAGATAGAATTGCTTGTGGTGTAATTGGAGAATAAACGAAAGTAGTCCAATAGAATCAATTTCCGCCTAAATAGAATATATGTTCTGTTTTAAGTGATGATTATGCTATAATAGACGAAGATAATGTTCTCATGTTGTATATGGCTAACCCTTTTTAAGAAGGGGGGAATGCCTATGAGCATGTATGAAGTGATGATGGTTTTGGGGAGTTTTGGTACATTTCTGATTGCATTGCTCGCATTGGTCACTACTTTGATCAATAAAAAATAGGCCTCCCTATTAGCCTTCTAAAGTTAGTAAGGAGAGGCCTTTGCAGTCAGCAGCCGATTCCACTTGGGAACCGCTTATCTGATGGCCCAGTGACAGCTGGGCCTTTTTATTATATTTAATATCTAATTAAAGTATACCATATTTTAATCGCCTGACAATTGATTCATTTCTTTTGCGTTCAGTCTCCTGTATAATATTCTATTAATGACGGGCAGAGGGAGTTTTCTATGGATCAGCAGGCAAAGGGGCAAGTTATACCGGTACAGAACAAAATTTGGACACGTGATTTTTTGTTTATTTGGATTGCTAACTTTTTTGTTTTTCTCGGGTTTCAAATGACCTTACCAACCATTCCGTTATTCGTTAAGGAACTTGGTGGAAGTGACCAGATGGTAGGGATGATTGTAGGGATTTTTACATTTTCGGCACTGCTTATTCGACCGTATGCTGGTCACGCCTTGGAATCAAAAGGCCGAGGATTTGTTTACATGGTAGGTCTCGGGATATTTGTAATTGCCGTCGGCGCCTATGCATTTACAGCAAGTATGTTTCTTTTAATCATCATACGTATGGTGCAAGGAATTGGTTGGGGGTTTTCCACAACAGCAGGAGGCACAATTGCAACGGATCTCATTCCACCGAAAAGGCGGGGAGAGGGTATGGGCTACTTTGGTCTTTCCGGTAATATTGCACTTGCTTTCGGTCCGGCTCTAGGTCTAACTCTTGCAGGTATCCTTCCATTTTCCTGGCTTTTTCTCATCTGTGCTGCTTTTGGATTTATCGCACTACTATTTTCTGCAAAAATTCATTATGTAGCGGTAGAACAATCACCACATAAAACAAAGTCGATGAGATTTGATATTTTTGAAAAAACAGCATTACAGCCATCGATTCTTCTATTTTTTATAACAGTAGCCTTTGGGGGTATTGCAACATTCCTTCCATTGCATGCAATGGAGCAAAATGTTTCTGGCATACAATTATACTTTCTTGTTTTTGCTATATTTATTATGGTATCCAGAACGTTTGCCGGGAAACTTTATGATCGGAAAGGGCATCGGTATATTTTTCTCCCAGGAGCATTGCTTATTTTTATATCTATGCTCCTTCTATCCTGGTTACCGAATACAACCTCAATGTTGGTTGCGGCAGGATTATTTGGACTAGGATTTGGTGGTGTACAGCCGGCACTACAAGCATGGGCCGTCGATCGGGCGCCCAACAATCGTAAAGGCATGGCCAACGCGACCTTTTTTTCCTCTTTTGACCTCGGAGTGGGAATCGGTGCAATTGGATTTGGCCAGGTTGCTTCATTTTTCAGCTATTCCACCATATACATAGCATCAGCAGTGTCAATAGTTGCATCCATGATAATTTATGTATTTCTGGTCTTGAAAATGAAGGAGAAATAAGTTCGATTATTTCTAAAAGACGATTATATCGTATACAATAAAAGAATCAGATACTAGAAGGTGGGTTCCTTGTATTTTGAAAAACATAAGTGAAATTAACATCCAGAAATTATTCCCAGCTGTGATTTACAGACGAGGAATGGATTATTATAAACAAAATAAGGTGAGCGATCTTTTATATGATATAAATTACCAGGTTTGGACTGCGACCGTTCATGGATCAGAAGATTACTTTGTGGAAATTAACATGAAGGACTTCGGCAAGGGATCCATCGATACGTATTGTGACTGCCCTGCCTTTGATACGTTTGGATCTTGCAAACATATAGCAGCAACTTTGATTAGTATTGTTAACAAGGAGGCAGATATATCAAATGTACCTGTCAAACCCAATTACCAATTGACCAACAGCTTTATACAAGCAATAAGCCAGGTCCCACTACAAAATAAAACGACCGAGATTTTGACTGATAAAATTCCAATGCATGTGGAATATTATTGCAACTGGACATTTGACAAAAACCTAAAACTTGAAATACGTACCGGTGAAAAGCATTGCTATGTTGTAAAGGATGCTTTTGAATTCCTGCGCGATGTACTTCAAGGGCGTGATCACTATTTTACTAAGAAATTTGCCTATAATCCGGATACGCATTATTTTTTACAAAAGGATTATGAAATATTTGAGACACTTTTTTCCATTAAGCGAAATGAAGAAATATATCAAAGCTCCTATTACATGGAGGGGAGTGGTGGTGATAAACGGTATTTAACGATTCCACCTCTAGCAGCAAAGATGTTGCTTGAAAAACTTTCAGAAAGAGACTTTACGGTTGAAGCAAAAGGAAAAAGCTTTCGCAATGTAGCGATTGAGAAGGACAAATTACCATTTAACTTTTCCGTTACGAAAAATGATCAGAATGATTTAATGCTGAAAATGGGAGATGCTGACGGGGCAACCTATTTTCAGTTATATGAAATGATGTTTCATCAGGGAATTTTTTATTATCCTGCCAAGGAACAAGTGCAGATTCTTGAAGAAATATCTCGTTTCGGTATGAATGATCTTGAGCTTCCTATTCAAAAAGCACAGGCAGATACGTTCCTATCAGAAGTCATGCCTTCCTTGAAAAAAATTGGAAATGTAGAGGTTTCGGAAACAATTACTGAAGAAATTGTTCAATTGCCATTACGGGCGAAACTTTATCTTGAAGTGAAAGCAGATTGGATTACAGGAAAATTGGAGTACCATTACGGTGACCAATTGATTAATCCATTTACTGGCCGGAAAGAGAACGATGATGTCATTATTATTCGTGATGTAGAAAAAGAACAGCAAATTATGCAGTTAATTGAACATGCAAATTTTCACTACAACGGCAAGGATTTATACATTGAGGCGGAGGAAGATGAACTTTATGATTTCCTGTATTATGTTCTGCCACTGCTAGATGACTATGTTGAGTTGTTCTTAACACAAGAAATCCGCGGAATGATTGTGGAGAACAGTCCGTTACCAAGTACGAGTGTTCGCTTGGAATCTTCTTCAAATCTATTGGAAATTGGATTTGATATAAACGGTGTAAACGATTCGGAAATCAATGAAATCCTAAATGCAGTCATCGAAAAAAAACGTTACTATCGCTTAGGCAGCGGGGAATTGCTGTCGTTGGAAGGGGAAGAATTCTCTTCCATGAAACGCTTCTTTGAGGATATGGACATTCAAAAAGATGATCTGCAGGGTGGGAATGTGCATATGCCGGTTTATCGAGGAGCACAGTTAGATGAGCTGATTGATACGAAAAAGAATTACGATCCTTCCTTCCGCCATTTGCTGAATCAGTTAAAATCACCGGAAGACCAAGTATATGAACTACCAGAATCACTCACAGCTTCTTTACGGAATTATCAGTTAACAGGCTTTCAATGGTTTAAGTCATTGAGTAATTACCATCTTGGAGGTATTTTGGCAGATGACATGGGACTTGGGAAAACCTTGCAAGCTATTGCATATCTTGCTTCTGAATCAGAGGGCGAGACAAGTGGCCCGCATCTAATCGTAGCTCCTTCATCTGTTGTTTATAATTGGAAAAATGAATTTGAGAAGTTCTCACCAAACCTTACTGCCGTTGTACTCACAGGAATTCCTGATGAAAGACATGAGTTGATTGAAAACTCGGCTGATACCGATGTTTGGATTACATCCTATGCCACATTAAGACAGGATATTGAAATTTACCGTGAAATGATTTTCCAAACGATGATTCTGGATGAAGCACAGTATATTAAAAACTATGCAACCAAAACATCCCGGGCAATTCGTGAAATAACAGCTACACGCCGATTTGCACTGAGTGGGACTCCGATAGAAAATTCGATTGATGAATTATGGGCCATTTTTCAGGTTGTCTTACCAGGACTTATGCCAAATCACAGGAGCTTTAAACAATTATCAAATGAAAAAATAGCTATGATTACACGGCCATTTATTTTAAGACGATTGAAAAAAGATGTTTTAAAAGAACTTCCTGATAAGATTGAATCGGTACATGTTTCTGAACTAACAAAGGAACAGAAAGATTTATATGTTGGCTATTTGCGGCAGGTACAACAGGAAGCTACACAATCCATTCAAGATAGTGGTTTCAACCAGAATCGGATGAAAATACTCGCAGGGTTAACTCGTCTGCGTCAGATTTGCTGTCACCCAGCATTGTTTATTGAAAACTATGAAGGGTATTCCGGAAAGCTAGAACAATTGATGGACACGATCAAAACTGCGATGGAAAATGGGAAACGTATGCTAATTTTTTCTCAATTCACAAGCATGCATGAAATTATTAAAGGACGTTTGGAGAAAGAAGGATATGGTTACTTCTATCTTCATGGGCAAACCCCATCGAAGGATCGTGTAGAAATGAGTGAACGGTTTAATAACGGAGAAAATAATATTTTTCTTATTTCTCTAAAAGCAGGTGGAACCGGTTTGAATCTTACGGGTGCAGATACAGTTATTCTATATGATTTGTGGTGGAACCCGGCAGTCGAGGACCAGGCTACAGGTCGTGCACATAGGTTCGGTCAAAAGAATGTTGTTCAGGTAATTCGTCTTGTAACAGAAGGAACCATAGAGGAAAAAATATATGACTTACAGCAAAAAAAGCGTGAACTGATTGATCAGGTTATTCAACCGGGTGAAACGATGCTTTCCAGTTTGAGTGAAGATGATGTAAAGGAATTGTTGAGTTTATAGAGAAACTGGGACAAAAGTGTTTTAACCAAAGTAAAATCCGAACATAGTTGGTGCATATATACCGCTACGGAAATACACTACGCTTTCCGCGGGCGCTGCTGAGCCTACTCCGAGCTATCGCTCTACGTAGTCTCACCTAGGCTTTTCATCCCGCAGGAGTCTCCGTGTATTTCCTTCGCTATTATGGCGAAATGTTCGGCTTTGAGTTAAACACTTTAGTTATGTCCCAGGCTCTTTTGTTGTTTGCATTTCTTTAAAAAGGGAATTATAAAAAATGACAAACAATGAAGGATGTGGGTATTGAATGACAAAAAATATTCTTGCATATTTCAAAACGGAAAACGATGCAGAATCTGCACGTTCGGCACTGCAAACACTGAAAGTATCGAATCTAATCATAGACAGTCTTCCTGAAGCAAATGAGGGTACTGCGTATATACCAATTGCTCCATTAGGTCCTACATGGGGTGGTAAAGGTATCGTCGGCTTTAGTAATCTGATAGAAGATGAAGCTTCACATGGCGGGGACAACCATATAACTTATATGCTAGAGGGGCAAATCGAGGACGAAGAAGTTGAGGAAGCAATGAAAATATTAATGGAGAACAATGGATTTGAAATAGAAAAATAAGAAATACGGAAGATAGGTGTTAGTTACCTACTTCCGTATTTCTTAAGATTCAACTTTCGCAGAATGAAATGGATAAATAAGCCTTGATAGAATTAGGAGGACTGGAGCTACACTGTTTAAGTTGACTTTGGATTAACTGTTTGCGCTGAGCAGTCTGGATACATCTATACTCAAGGATCTTTTCGTTAATTTCCCTCTTTTATCATCGGACTTTACATAAACTCCGAAGTAACTGCTGGTTGTTTCTAACAGTATGTAGAAGCTTCGGCGACCGCTCTGGGAAATACACTGCGCTTTTCGCGGGCGGCTAGTGAGCCTCTTCATGCTGACGCATTTCAGAGTCTCACCTATGCCTTTCCTCCCGCAGAAGTCTACGTGTATTTCCCATAGCTGAAAGGTTGCTGACAATGACTACACTTCCTAATAGATAAAATAACATCCTACAGCTTCACCAGTCCGGGTGAGCGAAGGGCGGTGACTCCTGCGGGAACAGCACGTGTCCGAAGACCAGAAGAGTGGTTTTCTCTTCGGGGCTAAGGCCGTGCCCGCGGAAAGCATCCGCCCAGAGCGATCCCGGACGGCGATAGAAGCACACGATTTTGGATATCAGCTAGTAGTTACGTCGTAGTTTATCTCAACTCTGCGATGATTAAAAGGCTATAAACAGTACGAAAAACAGCCTTGTTTTAATCAAGTTTAGCAAGGGGATTATTAGCAACATTCTAAGTTTAACCCAGTTAACGGTTCGAACTTATTTTAATGGTGCGAAAGTTGAGTTATGAGGTAAGAAAATAATTCATTCACGTACATTAATAGCCACGTGCAGCCCCATCGCTAGCGGGTGCTTCCGTTTTTGTTCTATTATTGATTCAGTGTGAATAACTTTCTTGGTCTACCTTTTAAATATGGTCGTTCTTCACCGGATACTCTGATTACATCTCCTGTTAAGAGTTTATTAACCGTTCGCTCTGCGCTCCGTTTAGTAACTTTGTAAAAGGTTGCGATGTCATTTGAAGAAAATGGCTCATTATTTCTATCGGTAATAAAGTCAATGAAATTATAAGATAGTTCATTATTCAATCTAGCTTTATGGATGAGTGCATGGAACAAGTTTGATGTATCGATATCCCGTTTTATACCAATCGGTCCTATGGTGTCCTGACGTTCATTTACAATATAACAAAGACTTCGACTATCTTTACTGGACTTATCCAGGGCAAGAAGTGCATTCTCTTCGGATTCTTTTGCATGAAGTCCAAGTCCATATCCCATATCAATCGGCATACTTAAAGTAGATTGAATTTCACTGAGAAGCGGGAAGTTACGATAATGATTCTGCAAATGATCGAGTAGTTTCTTTGTTCCCACAATAACAAAATGATCATTTCTATTATGAGAAAGAAGGGCATCTGACTGCTTTCCAAAATTTATTAGAATCTGCTTCAATTTATAGATATTCTCTTCATAAATTTCCTGTTTCTCAGCGTGGACTGCTTCGGTGTCCTTAATCCGTATATACCCGGTCACAAGCTGTGCGCCTTTGCTTTGATTTAATACAGTAAGGGAATTGGCTTGTTGAATTGCCTCTTTGAGATTGACGTCAGGAATAATCATCGCGCTGACAGGTATTCCATAATTTTTCATATGGGATTCGACTTCTTTACTGGATGAAAGAACATAGTCTATTTTTCCGTCATCCCACAATTTCTTATGAAAGGAAGCAATTTTCTCGATATCAGGTGACTCATCTTTTCCGTAACTGTACGAATAGATCTGTTTCTCATTAAAATCTAACTCTTTTCGTACCTCTTCTATATGCTTTTCATTCAAAATATCAAGGGAAATCCTGTTAAGTTCCTGACTGTGCTTCTGTCTAAGTTTGTAGAGCGAACTGAGAATCATATATTCGTTGTTTGCGACTACTACAGCTGGCAGTTTTTTTCTTTTTATCTTTTGATGTGCATAGGAGTAAGATAAAGGTTCTGTAAATAAATATACGTCACACATAAAAGCATTTTCAATCATTTCCGTGACTACTTTTGAATGTGAATAGGTAAAAGGGAGTATTTCTATATTCTCGTATTCTTCTATGAAAGTATGGACACGTTCGATTGTTTCTGCTCTGCCAAATACTGCTATTTTCGTTTTCACTTCATTTCACTCCAATGTTATGTATTAATCAACCAAGTAAGCCATTAACAGTTTTCCAATTGCGGTAATGTAGTTTTGAGCATCACCGTTGTTATCCCAACCTTCAGTGAGAATGGCTGCCTCTACTATTTTTCCGTCTGCTATCATTATTGCTGCATCATGCTCCACCCCGTGTAATTCACCGGTCTTGTGATAGATTTTTATTCGGGAACTTGTTTGTTGAAAAGCAGATAATTTACTATTAAATTGTTGATTACTAAATATTTCTAGAATTTCGCCACGACTGTCCATGGAAAAGTAGTCGTTTTCTCTGGAGAAAAGTTTCAGAAGACTTACAATATCACCCGCAGTGGTAGCGTTTTCATTTCCTTCCAACTGCGCTTGATCGTCCATGAATTTCCTTTTAATAAATGTATGATTACAACCTATCCTTTTTGCAAATCTATTCGTGCGATCAATTCCTACCGCATCAAGTAAGATGTTTGATGCAGTGTTATCTGAAACGATTATCATTAGCTCCAACAAATTTTGATAGCTATAAACGTGAGAGTTCGTCAAATACTTGATAACCCCAGACCCTTCTACCATCTTGTCCGAGTTAATATACACAAGTTTTTCCAATGAAAGAGACCCTTTTTCAACTTGCTGGTATGCTTCAGCCATAATAAATAACTTGGCAAGGCTGGCGGCTTTTCGTGGTGTGGCGGAGTTAATACTTATAGTACCTTCATCTGTATGTATTGCGATGGAGAATTTATCAACAACATCTTTTGTTAATGAAAGTAACGCAATTTCCAATTGTTTAAGAAGCATTTAATTCCCCTTTCATTTCAGAGATAAATAAATATATTCCTATTAACGACTATCATATTGAATTTTCATAATATTGTCAAGAAACCTTTGGGGGGAGATACCAGTTTTATGGGCTTCTGAACCATCATCCCTAACAGGTATACAAAAATTAATTTGACAATATCACAAAAATCAGGGTAAGATAATTTTATTACACTATATACAATAGGGGGAGTTTAAATGAAAAAGAAGAATTTGTTTTCGACAGCTGCTTTGTTATTGGCAATGATTTTATTCTTGGCTGCGTGTGGCGGAGATGATAGCGATAACAATACAGACGATGGAGCGTCTTCAGATGGGGAAGATAAACTAGAATTCTTACAAATGCTAACAGGTGGAACGAGTGGTACATATTACCCGCTTGGTGGAGAGATGGCTACAAATATTACAGAAGCAACAGGTATTCAAACGGACGCGGTTTCCTCAAACGCTTCTGCTGATAATGTAATTGCCTTACAAGAAGGCGATGCAGAACTTGCCTTTGTACAAACCGACGTTGTAGCAAATGCTGTGGAAGGTATTAATGCTTTTGATGGTAATCCGGTTGACAATGTGCTTGCAGTTGGATCACTATACCCTGAAACGATTCAAATTGTTACTTCAGCTGATTCAGGTATTGCTACTGTTGAAGACTTAGCTGGTAAAACCGTTTCTGTAGGTGCTCCTGGTTCAGGAACTTATATTAATGCAGAACAGATTCTCGAAGTCCATGGAATGACGATGGATGATATTGATGCTCAAAACCTTGACTTTGGTGAATCAACGGGTGGTATTCAAGATGGAAATATTGATGCAGCATTCATTACAGCAGGTACGCCAACTGGTGCTGTAGAAGGTCTATCTGCTACAGTTGATGTTTCAATTGTTTCAATCGAACAGGACAAAATTGATGAAATGGTTGAAAAATATCCATATTATGCTGAAGATACAATCGCGGCAGGAACTTATGGACTTGAAGAAGATGTAACTACAGTAGCAGTACTTGCTATGCTTGCTGTTGCAGACAGTGTTCCAGAAGATACTGTATATGAACTTACAAAAGCAATTTATGAAAATGCATCCAGCATGGCTCATGCAAAAGCTGAATTTATTACACTTGATTCAGCATTAGACGGCATTGGCATTGATGTACATCCTGGTGCACAGAAGTATTTTGATGAAGAAGGAATTACTGCAGAATAGGTATAATCAAATAACAGGAATGGCCGACTGTCCATCTTTGGCTGTCGGCTATTTTTTGATTTTCATTTGAACCTAATCCAGATTTTATTTTTTAGGTGGATTAAAAATGCGACATAGAATAAGAAATATTTTAATACTTATGGCATTACTTAATGTAATTGGACTTACGCTACTCGTTCCATTTCGTACTTCGTTAGTATTTTATGAAAAAAACACTGATCATCTAGAGGCATTTCTACCAATTTCAATCGGAGATACATTCCAATTAATATTCACACATTCGATTCACTTAACAGATGTAGTTGAGAAATATGAAGTGACTGATAAATATCATATGAAACAATATGAAATTGTGTATGAAGAATTCGGTATTGGTATGCCCTCAAACGCCCAGGAAGGTGAGACTTTCACATATGAAGATGGAAAATATCACATAAAAGATCTGGATAATTATTTTTCCACGATGAAAGTCAGAAATGGTAAAACAGTTTCCGAAAATCGCCTAGCATGGGAAACTACCTCATCCAACTTAAACACCTCCCCAGAGAAGCACGAAGTATGGTTTAATGATTATTTTGAGCCTGGTGCCTGGTATACAGTTAAAATAGAAAAATTAACCTTATGGGAATATTTGAAAGGAGTGAAAATTCATGAGTGATAAAAAAGATCAATATGAATTAACCGCAGAAGAACAACAGGAGTTATTAGAGAAATATGATACCGAATCAAGCACGCGCGATGTCGGTGGGATTATTGGTAAAGTAATCTTTTTGACATTAATCGCATTTTCTTTATTTCAGATTTACACTGGGATATTCGGACAGTATACAGCTTACATACAACGAACAGTTCACTTAGGGTTTGCATTATCACTGATATTCCTTTTGTATCCGGCAAGAAGAAAAACAAAGAAAAATTCCATCCCATGGTATGACTATGTGCTTGTCGTGCTGTCGATTATTGTATCTGCTTATTGGCCGTTGTTTTACGATACACTCGTACAGCAAATTGGGGGTATTGAAGGTGCACAAGTAATTATTGGGGGATTAGCAATATTACTAGTTTTAGAAGCTGCTAGACGAGCGGTCGGCCTTCCAATTACGATTATCGCTGTATTTTTTCTCATTTATGCTTTATTCGGTCCAAATATGCCCGGAATGCTGGCACACCGTGGACTCAGTTTAGAACAATTGATTGACTCGATGTTCTTTACAACAGAAGGTATTTTAGGTACTCCATTACAAGTATCATCAACATTTATCTTCTTATTCTTATTGTTTGGAGCATTTCTTGTTCAAACTGGTGTCGGTCAATATTTTAATGACTTGGCGATAGCAATTGCTGGTAAACGTACTGGTGGACCAGCGAAGGTTGCCATTTTTTCCAGTGCATTGAATGGTACAATTTCAGGAAGTTCTGTAGCAAATACGGTTACTACAGGTTCGTATACCATTCCAATGATGAAAAAACTTGGATATCATAAAAACTTTGCTGGAGCAGTAGAAGCGGCAGCATCGACTGGTGGGCAAATTATGCCGCCGATTATGGGAGCAGCAGCATTCCTTATGATTGAATTTGCTGGGGAAAGCTACTGGAATATTGCTAAAGCAGCAACGATTCCGGCTATATTATATTTTGCGGGAATCTGGATTATGACCCATCTAGAGGCGAAAAGGATTGGTCTGCTCGGTCTGCCTGACAAAGATATTCCAAGTAAACTTTCTGTACTTAAAAAAGTACATTTACTATTACCAATTTTAGCGATTGTGTACTTCTTATTTGTCGGAATGAGTGTAGAAAGAGCTGCACTTTATGGTATTTTAACAACCATTATCGTCAGCATGTTTAGAAAGGATACTCGAATTACACCAAGTAAGTTCATCGTTGCATTGCAATCAGGTGCCAGAACTGCTTTGGGTGTAGCCGCAGCAACTGCTTGTGCGGGTATTATTGTCGGTGTTGTAACGAAAACGGGTTTGGGTCTGAAACTTGGGAATAGTCTAGTAAGTATTGCGGGTACACTAGCTAATTCAGTGGAAGCGCAATTGCTACTAACTTTATTCTTTACGATGATTACTTCCATTATTTTAGGAATGGGATCACCTACAACAGCCAACTATATTATTACGTCAACCATAGCATTACCGGCAATTCTAGCATTGAATGATAATCTTGAAGTGGCTATTCCAGTGCTTGCAGCGCATATGTTTGTTTTCTATTTTGGTATTGTCGCCGATATTACACCGCCTGTTGCTCTAGCTGCCTTTGCTGCCACGGGTATATCTGGAGGAGAACCAATACGTACAGGATTTAATGCAGCAAAACTTGCCATTGCAGCATTTATTATTCCATATATGTTTGTGTTAAATCCTACGCTTTTAATGATTGATGCGACATTTATGGATATAGCCTGGGCACTCCTAACGGCACTTGTTGGAATGATGGCTATCGGTGCCTGTATGATTGGCTACTGGTATAAACCACTTAACTGGTTTGAAAGAATTATTACACTTATTACAGGTTTAATGTTATTGTACCCAGAGGGAAATACAGATATCTTTGGTCTAGGGATATTCATCGTTCTTCTAATTATACAAATCATTAACCGAGAAGATAAAAAGGGGCAACCGCAACAATCAGGTAGTGAAGCATAGAAGTAAATGATAATAGAGGTGATCGGGTGCGTATCCGATCACCTTTATTCGTTGGTTATTTTGTAGAAAACGAAATAAGATTCAAAGAAAGCTGGTCATTTTATGAAAAAGCAACATGATTTTACAAAAGGTAATATCGTAAAGCAGCTAATCATCTTCTCTGGTCCCATCATGCTCACGAACTTACTGCAAACATCGTATCAGTTTATTGATAGTCTTTGGGTAGGTAATCTCTTAGGGGCAAACGCATTGGGTGCAATAGCCCTATCAAGTACGATTATTTTTATTGTACTTTCATTTATTATCGGATTAAATAATGCAGCATTGACGATTTTGTCTCAGCAAAAGGGGAAAGACAGTGAAGATGGACTAAAACGTTATTTGAATGCATTTGTCGTATTATTAACGACAATCTCTTTTGCTCTAGGTCTTGTTGGATATCTGTTTTCAGAACAATTTTTATTACTTCTGGGAACACCGGAAGTAATGATGGATCAAGCAAATGCTTATCTTAAGATAAATTTCCTCGGAATTTTGTTTTTATTTGGCTATAACTTTATAAGTACGGTACTCCGTTCTATCGGTGACAGTAAAACACCGATTCGCTTTGTTACGATTGCAGTTTTATTAAATATTGTTTTGGACCCACTCTTTATAAGTGGGTTAAACTGGGGAGTGGAAGGTGCAGCGTATGCAACCGTATTGTCACAAAGTATTGCCTTTTTGTATGGACTATTTCATGTATTGTATAAAAAACTGGTGCCATTTAGTATTCCAAAGTTGCCTTCAAGAACAGAGGTCGGTTTAATATTAAACTTGGGAATCCCTTCTGGTTTACAGATGTCTGTTATCTCTGCAGGATCTGCAGCAATCATGACTGTTGTCACTACTTTTGGTGGAGGGGTTGTTGCAGGATTTAGTGCTGCGCAACGATTGGATAGTGTTCTTATGCTCCCTGCCCATGCGCTGAGTACAGCTGTTAGTAGTATGGCGGGTCAAAATATTGGTGTTAGGTATTGGAACCGGGTCAAAGACATCGCTAAGTATGGCGTACTATATAATTTTTCTGTTATGCTTATTATAGGTATACTAGTAGCTTTCTTTGCAGAATATGGAGTAAAATTATTTATCCGTGAAGAAGAAGCGGTTGAATTCGGAACTAGATATTTACAGATTATCGCACTATGCTATCCATTTCTAGGAATCAATTTTATATTGAATGGAATCGTAAGAGCTGCAGGGGCAATGTATCAGGTATTAGTCTTAAATATTATTTCGTTTTGGGTCTTGCGTTATCCGCTCACTGCGTTGTTTGCTACCTTCTTTGGTGAGACGGGTATTGCAATTGGGATGGGTGCAAGCTTCATTGTAAGCAGTTTGGTTGCTGTCCTGTATTACCGGTTTGGTAAATGGCGTGAGAAGGATTTGTTTAGAGAGAAGTGATCCTTATAACTATTGGAGCTATTACAATGAAACGATTACTTAAGCTTATTATTATAGGAGTTATATCTGGATTTATACTCGGTGGATTTTTAAATCTTGTAGAACAATTAACAGGGAAAAAAGTCTATGTGCTTTTAATGAATATAGATTATTTCCCTATAATTGGTACTCAGGAAATAAGTGCGACAGTAGAATTTGGGTTACATGTAATCATTTCTATTCTGCTTGTAAATGTTATTTATTTTTTGTTCAGAAAGTGGAATATAACTACCCGATTGACACCTTATATTCTAGTAAATGGTTTAGTCGGTGGTATGCTGTATAGTACAACTGCTTTATCAGAACGAACGCCGGCTATTAATGATCTTTCAGCTTTTATTTACTGGTTTGGCGGCCATATTATATATGGCATAGTAGTTTGGTTTTTAGTAATCATTTTGATAGATAAAAGGAAAGATAGAAATGTCAATCAACAGAAAATTTAAACAAGCTATAAATCAAGTTTTAGTGATAGCACTATCGTTAATTGGTGTTTTTCTGATTCTTTCATTCGTGACCTACGAAAGGCCGGATCATTTACCAAAGAAAACCTCTGCATTAATTAGTGAGGAAGTGCGAAGTTATGAACCGTTGGTCGATAAATATGCGAAAGAATATGATGTAACTGAATACGTGGATGTTATTCTAAGCATGATGATGCAGGAATCAGGAGGAAGAGGCACTGATCCTATGCAATCATCTGAGAGCTATTGTGGGCAGGTGGGCTGTATTGAGGATCCTGAGCTATCTATTAAACAGGGAGTCTATTATTTTTCTAAAACATTAGAGGATGCCAACGGTGACTTGGAATTAGCTATTCAATCCTATAATTTCGGACGAGGATTTATTGATTATGTTCATGAACAAATGGGTACATATTCTGTAGAGACTGCAATTGATTTCTCCCAGCATATGTATGAAAATGCTCCCGACAAATCGATATATACTTGTCTGCGTAAAGAAGCTAAACAATACGATGCCTGTTATGGAGATATATATTATGTGCAATCTGTTATGCAGTATAGGGACGTATTAGCATTGGAATAAAGAAACTGGTAAAATAAAATAAAGTATTGTGAATTAATTAGGCTCTTTTCGTAATGTTTGTTGCTTTTTAAACAACGCAGAGTTGAGATTAAGTGTGAAGTAACTGCTTTTCCCGCCGTCCGGGACCGCTCTGGGCGGATGCGCATCCTTAGGGCACGGCCTCAGCCCCGAAGAGAAAACCACTCTTCAGGTCTTCGGACACGTGCTGTTCCCGCAGGAGTCACCGCCCGCCGCTCACCCGGACTGGTGAAGTTGTGATACGATTTTTATATAATATCACTAAGCTGTTAATCTTTTGTAGGCTTAACACCAGCTCTGGGAAATATACGAAGACTTCTGCGGGAGGAAAGGCATAGGTGAGACTCTGAAATGCGTTAGCATGAAGAGGCTCACCAGCCGCCCGCGGAAAGCGAAGTATATTTCTCAGAGCGGTCGCCGAAGTTTCTGCATACGGATAGAAAACCAGCAGTTACTTCGCAGTTTACATATTTTGTGAAGTAACAACAATTCTTTTCGTTGGGACGAGTAACCGCAGCCAGAAAACAGCCATTATTCAAATGTGATACGAGACAAAAAAGGAAATGGGAGGAATTCAAATGGTAAAAGCAATTCAGACAGAAAAAGCACCAGCGGCTATTGGTCCATATTCACAAGCAATACAGGCGGGGGACTTTTTATATGTTTCCGGACAAATACCAATCAACCCTCAATCAGGCGAAGTAGTTGATGGAATTGCAAACCAAACGAAACAAGTATTGGAAAATTTAAAAGCAATTTTGGATGAAGCAGGGACTGATTTTAATCAAGTCGTTAAGTTTACCATTTATTTATCCTCGATGGAAAATTTTGCAGAAGTCAACGAGATTTATGGTCGTTTTCTAACAGAACCATATCCTGCAAGAGCAACGGTTGAAGTGAGCCGTTTACCTAAAGATGTATTAATTGAAATGGATGTTATAGCGTATACCAAATAGCAGGAGGTAATTTTCATGGAAAATTTTGTATATCAAAATCCGACTAAATTAATTTTTGGTAAAGGACAACTCGATAAACTGTCTGATGAAATAAAACCATACGGAAAACGAGTACTCATCGTTTATGGTGGTGGCAGTATTAAACGTAATGGCGTTTACGATAATGTCATCAATGAATTGGGCAAGATTGGAGCAGAAGTATTCGAATTGTCTGGTGTCGAACCCAATCCGCGCATTACAACCGTCCGTAAAGGTGTGGAAATTTGTAAAAATGAAGCAATTGAATTCCTGTTGGCAGTTGGCGGTGGAAGCACCATTGACTGTACAAAGGCAATTGCAGTTGGTGCTACAACGGAGGCGGATATGTGGGATGTCGTTACCAAGAAAGTAAAGGCTGAATCAGCATTGCCGTTTGGTACGGTTTTAACGCTTGCAGCTACTGGCTCGGAAATGAATGCAGGCTCGGTTATTACAAATTGGGAAACAAATGAAAAACATGGTTGGGGATCACCTTTTTCATTTCCGAGGTTCTCTATTCTAGACCCTGTTCATACATTTTCCGTACCACGTGACCAGACCATATATGGTATCGTGGATATGATGTCCCATGTATTGGAACATTATTTTCATCAAACGCCGAATACAGCTATTCAGGATCGCTGGTGTGAGGGGATATTATTAACGATTATCGAAACGGCTCCAAAACTGCTAGGGCAACCAGACAATTATGATTACCGGTCAACAGTCATGCTTGGTGGAACATTAGCACTGAATAACATGCTGAACATGGGGTATCAGGGTGATTGGGCGACACATAATTTGGAACATGCAGTATCCGCCGTACATGACATTCCGCATGGTGGAGGATTAGCAATTTTGTTTCCAAATTGGATGAAACATGTATTGGATGAAGAAAATGCACCTCGATTTAAACAACTTGCTATTCGAGTATTCGGAGTGGATGCTACAGGTAAATCCGACAAGGAAGTTGCTCTTGAGGGGATTGACAGACTAAGCGATTTCTGGAGTAGTATAGGTGCACCGTCAACATTGGCTGATTATAATATCGATGAAAGTTCTATAGATGTTATGGCAGAAAAAACAGTTATAGCAAGACCGGAATTCGGTGTTTATAAGAGACTCAACAAACAGGATTCCGTTGAAATATTTAAAGCAAGTTTATAAATATCAATCAGAACGGATATCGACAGTATCTCCCTATTTCCTGGGAAATACTGTCGAAATAAATAAAAAAAGAACTCGCTGTTTATTGATATACAGCGAGTTCTTTTTTTATTTGTTCTCTTATTTTCCCCAGACACTCTTCTGGAGTTTTACCAGAGACACGCTTATTATTAACGAGTGCATAAGGCCGTAACGCACATAGGCCGCAAAACGATAAGCACTCATTCATTAATACTGCCACTTCGGGAAACTCTGCTTCGATGATACCTTCTATATCTAATGTAGTGATTGCATTACCGTCACAGACTTCTACAACGACTATACCCATTGCTATCACTTTCTTTCTTTGAGAGGTTTTAATATAGCTCTGTTAGTTTTAGCATATTTACTTATACAAATCAATCATTCCGTATTAAATCACAGGAGAAGGGTTTTTCAAATCCTTTTATATAAGTGTTTTCTAAATGATAGGGACTGCTTGTAGTTATTTCATAAAATCTATAAACTGCGAAGTAAGATAAACTTCGGCGACCGCTCTGGGAAATACACTGCGCTTTCCGTGGGCGGCTGGTGAGCCTCCTCGCGCTAACGCACTTCGGGGTCTCACCGATGCCTTTCCTCCCACTGGAGTCTCCGTGTATTTCCCAGAGCTGGTTAGAAGGTTGTTGACAATAACTACACTTTCGGGTAGCTAAAATAGCATAATACAGCTTCACCAGTCCGGGTGAGCGGAGGGCGGTGACTCCTGCGGGAAAAGCACGTGTCCGAAGACCCCGCAGAGTGGGTTTCTCGAGGAGGCTGAGGCCGTGCCCGCGGAAAGCATCCGCCCGCAGCGATCCCGGACGGCGATAGAAGCACAGGATTTTGGATATCAGCTAGCAGTTAGTTCGTAGTTTATCTCAACTCTGCAATGATTAAAAAGCAACAAACATTACGAATAGTGCCCTCTGTAAAAACGGTGGGCGGAGTTGCTTTCCGGTTTATCGTGATGAAAAGGATTGTGAATGCTTTGGTGAATATTCATATTTATACCAGATGATAAGCATAATAACGCCACTTAATACAAGTAGCATACTTGTTATAAAGAACACAGAAGGAAATCCCCATAAAGCTGCAACCAATCCTCCAAGGGCTGGTCCGATTATATTACCAAGGAAACGAAGACTCGTATTATAACCAAGTACTTCTCCCTGCATGGACAAAGGAGCTTCTTGGCGAATATAGGCTATTCTTAATGGCACAATTCCGCCAATAGATACCCCGAGGAGGAACCTTAGAACAATAAGTTGCCATATGTTCGTCACAAAAGCACCAGGTAAATATACAATCCCTGCGAAGAATAGGAGAACTATCAATATCTTGATATATCCAATTTGATCCCCTAATTTCCCCCATCTTCGTGACATCATAAGATTCCCTAAGCCGGCAGCAGAGAAGGCCATCCCGGAGAAAAAGGCAATATTTACCGGTCCATGAATATCCTCAACAAATAATGAAAGGATAGGCTGAATGCTGAAATGGGCAATCTGCACCAGTGTAGATAACAGCATGACAACAAGGAGAACGGGTCTCTGAATAATATGTTGAAGTACTTCTTTACTGCTATATGATTTATAATCATTTTTATCATCGGATAATTTTAGTTTTACTTCTTTAACACCGTACATGACAAGTAGTCCAGAAATAAAGATTGTAATGGATACCCATTTAAATGTGCTTGAATATCCAAATGTATCTGCTAGAGCCCCACCAAGCATTGGGCCCATTAAAGCACCAGTGATACTGCCTGTTTGAAGTGTACCGAGCACCTTGCCCGCAACTTCTTTTGGCGTCTGTGTTGAAATGAATGCCTGTGACATCGGAATAAATCCTGTCACGATACCCATAAAGAGACGTAATAAAAAAAGTTGCCATATCGTTGTGGCAAACCCCATTAAAAAAACAGATATTCCAATACCGAATGCAGATATAATCAATATATTTTTTCTGCCATATTTATCACCAATTCTTCCCCATATCGGAGAGAAAATAAACGCAGCGATGAAAGTAACTGCAAAAGTTAATCCTGACCATAGTTGGACATAGGAGTCGGAAAAGTTCCCCATCGATTCAATATATAAGGATATGAATGGAATTACCATTGTCATACTTCCGCTAACAAAGAAGTTAGCAAACCACATGATAGCTAGATTACGGTTTACTGCTTGGTTTGTATCTTGGATTCCAAAGACCTTCTTTCTTAAAATGTATTTCGTTACCCTAAATATACAGGAACACGAAATATATTTGAAGTTATTAGCTTCATTTGAACTTATTTAGAAAACAATTACTGCACAAAAATAAAAATATAACAAAATATGTTATTATGAATTCGAAAACGTTATAATAGAGGAACAAAATAGTATTATTTTTGTTTCATGTAAGCATATAAATTAACGATGATGGAAAAGGGGAAATTGAAACCATGAAATATACATTAAAAGCAATTGGATTATGTCTGATCGTCTTTGCACTTGCCATTGGATTTACTACACCTGCAGCAGCAACATCAAACACAATACTTATATATGGGGAAAAGCTAACGGATACGCAGCGTACAGACGTTCGTGAACTTCTGGATATATCCGATTCGGATCCTGTTGTAGAATATGATGTAACGGGTCAGGATTACGCAGATTTTATCAATGGAAACCCAAATTCCAACATGTACTCCTCTGCAAGGATTATTTTGGAAAATGATGGAGCAGGGCTAACAGTAAATATTGTTACACCAGAAAATATTACCGAAGTTACGGGTGCCATGTATGAGAATGCATTGCTGACTGCTGGAGCAGAAAATGCTACCGTTGATGTTGTTTCCCCAGTCCAAGTGAGTGGTCATTCCGCCTTAACAGGTATTTACAAAGCCTACAATGAAGAAGGCGAAGAACTCGACAAGGAACGAATGGAAATTGCCAATGAAGAGTTAAATGTGGCAACAGATCTGGCTGAAAATGAAGATGTTTCTCAGGAAGAGGTTAGTACATTATTAAGTGAAATTAAACAAATGATTGCTGATCAAAATCCGGCTACAAAAGAAGATGTGGAGCAAATCGTCAGTGAGCAATTGGATAAACTTGAAATTAGCTTAAGTGAGGAAGACCGTCAAATGCTGATTGACTTATTTGATAAAATGCGTAATCTGAACATTGATTTTGGTGCAGTTAAAAGCCAGTTGGAGGATATCGCCAATACAATTGCCGATAAAGCAGATGAACTAGGGCTTGATGCGGGATTCTGGGAAAAGGTTGCTAATTTTTTCAGTGAAATATTCCAATCATTAAGTAATTTTCTCAAAGGATTGTTTAACTAACGATTGATACAATAAATTTATATGCAGCAAAAGGACTCCATTAAAACTTGGGTCCTTTTGTTATGCTTTTCTCTTGGAGCTGATAACGGTGGAGCAAAACAAGGCATCACAAAAATGGACGATTACGCTATTTACGATAGGCGTGTTTATGGCGGGTTTGGATAATGGAATTATCAGTACTGCATTAACCACGATCAATGACTCCTTTGAGGTTTCTCCATCTTGGGGAACATGGAGTATTACAATCTACACTCTGGGAATGGCGATTAGTGTCCCAATTGTTGGTAAATTATCGGATCGATTCGGCAGGAAACGATTATTTATAGTGGAAATACTGTTATTTGGGATTGGTTCCTTACTCGTTGCATTAAGTCCGAACTTTATATTTCTTTTAATGGCGAGACTGTTACAGGCGATTGGCGGAGGCGGAATCTTCATTATAGGGAGTTCCCATATCTTATCTACTCTTCCAAAGGGAAAACAAGGGAAAGCGTTAGGGATGTTAGGAGGAATGCATGGATTATCAGCAGTTATCGGACCTAACCTTGGAGCTGTTATTTTAAGTTTAACGGGATCCTGGCATTGGATGTTTCTTATTAATCTCCCTATAGCTGCGTTCCTGATTATATTTGGCTTTCTGAAAATGGAAGAAACAAAGGCTGGAACTGCAAAACCGTTAGATTTCAAAGGAAGTATACTTTTAACAGTCGGAATACTAACATTTATGTATGGAATTACCCAATTTGATAGTGGGTCTGTCATAATAAGTATTTTCATACCTCAGGTAGTAATACTTTTAATCATTGGAATTGTATTGTTTGTTTTATTTATTTTCCACGAACGTCAACTTGAACAAAAAGGCGGAGACCCGATTATTGCTTTTTCGTTACTGAATAATCGTTTGTTTAAGGTTACGTTACTATTAGGATTAATTTCTGGTGGGTTTTTGGCAGGTATCATATTTATTCCTGCTTTTGTTCAACAAGTGTTGCAGGTTCCTGTAGAACATGCAGGCTATTGGCTAACTCCTCTAGCTATAGCTTCCGGAATAGGAGCAGGTCTTGGAGGTGTGCTGACAGATAAGTACGGAGCGTCAAATGCAATATCTCTCTCGGGTGTACTGGGACTCTTTGGATTTCTTTTATTTGCCTTTTGGGTAGAAGGGTTTTTCTCCTTTGTATTGGCAAGTATTCTAGCTGGTGTAGGGTTGGGTATTTTGCTGGGTGCCCCACTGAATATGTTGGCAGGAGAGAGTGCACACAATGGGGGAAAAGGAATGGCGTTAGGAACGTTATCTTTAGTAAGACAAATAGGTCTAATCTTATTCCCGATTGTGTACGCCGGTTTTATGACAGGAGCATTTACAAAAATTGAACCTGCTATTCAACAAAAATTCGGACACACTTTAGTAGAATCAGATAATTATGGTGGTTTAATAACCAGTGTCGATGCTATTGCAGACCCTGAATTGCATATAGATATTCTGGATACAGCAACGAGCGTAATAAACACAGGTTTTTCAAACATGTTTATAACAGCCGCTGTTCTATCCATTCTTGTGATGATTTTTGGTATATATCTGAACAAATTTAAAAAGCCCATCTAATTTGATAGGCTTTTTAAGTGGTGTAGTAAATAACAAGTAGAAGGACGAGAAATAAAATCATACCTATGCTTTGAAATTTAAGAATTGCGTAAAGACCAGTATTTACGTTTTTTGATGGAAGTGGTTTACTTTTCCATTCATCCATATAATCCCTTTTAGACATCATGCCTCGAAATCGTCTGAAACCAAATGTAATCCCATCGTAAAATCCACCTTTAATTGTATATACTAGTAAAACGGATAAAACATAGAAAAAGCATACATAAAAAACAATGTTAATATAATTTTCCAGATCATAAGTGGTGGGAAATAAAAAAAATAATACCCCAATCAATAGAAAGTTGAGCATGAATAAAAACCAATTATTTTTTAATAGATTCATTATCATTCGTAGTCACCTTTAAAATGTAGTACTAAAAATTATATCATAATTTATTACTAAGGTCCGATGTAAAATATTTCTAAAGTTTTTTTGATGCTAAAAAGGAGTCTAAAGTAGCGGTTTGAAGCGATTTTCTAAACCTTATATTACATAAAGTTTACAATTTAATTAAAAAAATGCTTTACAGACTTCTCAGATTAATTGTATACTTTATAATAGATTCCAATTGGCAGTTTGCTAGAAATAGCTTAAATTGTCAGAATAATAGAAAACAAGGGGAGGTCTTTTAACAATGAAATTTAAATTGTCATTGTTAGTTGTACTTGGCTTATTGCTAAGTGTATTTCTAGTCGCATGTGCTGGTGGAAATGAAGAATCATCAGAAGAAACTGCAGAAGAGTCAACAGAGGAAGAAGCAACGGAAGAAGAAACAACAGAAGAAGCGACTGAAGAAACTGAAGGCGAAAATGTACTTAATTTTATTAACGGAGACGCTATTCCATCAATGGATCCATCGATGGCAACCGATGAATATGGATTTCAGTTCCTTGGTGCTACAATGGAAGGTCTTTACCGTTTAGATGAAAACGCAGAACCAACTGAAGGTATTGCAACAACACACGAAACAAGTGATGATGGTCTTACATGGACATTTAATTTACGTGAAGACGCAGTCTGGTCAAATGGTGACCCTGTAACTGCACATGACTTTGTTTATGCATGGCAACGTGCTGTAAATCCTGATACTGGATCTGAGTATGGCCCATACATGATGAGCGGAGTAATTAAAAACGCTACTGCTGTAAGTACAGGTGAAGCAGCTGTTGAAGATTTAGGTGTTACAGCTGAAGATGATTATACATTGGTTGTTGAATTAGAAAACCCAACACCATATTTTGAATCGCTTACAACTTTTGGAACATTCCTACCATTAAACCAAAAGTTTGTTGAAGAACAAGGCGATAGCTTTGCAACAAGCTCAGATACTTTATTATCAAATGGGCCGTACATGTTATCTAACTGGGATAGCACAAGCAGTTCATGGGATGCAGTAAAGAATGAAGATTACTGGGATGCAGAAACAGTACAATTAGACAAAATGACTTACGAAGTAGTAAAAGATGCACAAACTCAAGTCGATTTATATGAAGAAGGAACAGTTGATCGTGCAACCATTTCTTCGGATCTTGTAGATCAATACTCGACACATGAGGATTATGTAGTTACACCAGAAACTTCAGTATTTTACTTGAAATTGAATCAAACAAGAAATGATGCACTTGCAAACACGAACATTCGTACTGCGATTAGTAAAGCATTTGACAAGCAATCTGCTGTTGATGTAATTCTTAACAATGGTTCGATTGTTGCTAATGGTCTTGTTCCAGCTGAATTTACTCCGATGCCGGAATCTGGTGACGATTTCCGTGAAGTAAGTGGAGACCTTGTAACATATGATAAAGAAGCAGCTCTAGAAGCTTGGGAAGCTGGCTTAGAAGAACTTGGTACAGATACCGTTGAATTGGAATTACTTGGCGGGGATAGTGAGACAGCTAAAGTAATGGATGAATATCTTGCTAATCAATTAGAAACAAATCTACCAGGTCTATCAATTACATTAAAACAAGTACCATTTGAACAACGTCTAGATTTAGATACTAATATGGACTATGATATTCAGACCGCTGGTTGGGGACCAGACTATCTTGACCCATACACTTTCTTAAGCCTATGGATTACAGACGGTGGAAATAATAAGATGGGCTTTTCTAACGCTGAATATGATGCATTATTAGAAGAAACAACAACTGAACTTGCAACGGATAATGTTGCTCGTTATGAAAACTTCTTGGAAGCTGAAAAAATCCTATTTGAAGAAGCAGCTATAGCTCCAATTTATCAAAGAGCTAAAGCTCAATTAATTTCTCCGAAAGTGGAAGGCGTATTCGTGAATCCATTCGGTGCAACGTATGAGTACAAGTGGGCAACGGTTGGCTCAGAAGGATAATACATTATTTATTAACTAAATAGAGCTAACAATCTAAAGAATAAGAGAGTATATGGCCATCAGGTTATACTCTCTTATTCCCTTTTAATGAAAAAAACTTATAATAATGAACATTTCTAAAATATCAATAAAATTAACTATTAGGAGGTGCAGAAAATGGTTCGCTACATATTACGACGAATTTTTTATATGGCAATTACACTATTCATTATCGCTACTGTATCATTCTTTCTAATGAAGATGCTGCCAGGTAGCCCGTTAAGTGCCGAAAACAAGCTAAGCGAAGAACAGCAAACAATCGTTTTGGAAAAGTACGGATTAAATGACCCCGTCCCAGTGCAATACGTTAACTATCTTGGTGGACTTGTCCAAGGAGATCTGGGTTTATCATTTGCCTTTGATAATACACCAGTTACTAAAATTCTAATGGATCGAATTGGTCCTTCTGCACAATTAGGTGCTCAAGCATTATTAATAGGAACATTTTTAGGTATCCTCTTAGGACTAATCGCCGCGATTTCCCACAATGGATTCTTGGACTATTCCTCTACCATACTTGCTGTATTAGGTACATCCATACCTTCATTTGTACTAGCAGGTCTGCTGCAATGGTATTTAGCAGTTGAGTTAGAGCTATTCCCAGTCGCATTATGGGGGACATTTGAACATACGGTATTGCCTACAATAGCCCTGATGATTTTCCCAATGGCAACAGCAGCTCGTTTTACTAGAACAGAAATGATAGAAGTAATGGGCTCTAATTATATAACTACTGCACGTGCTAAAGGTTTAAGTGAATATGGAATTATATTCAAGCATGGTTTACGTAATGCATTGATTCCATTAGTAACCGTAATCGGACCAATGGCAGTTAGTTTGATGACCGGGACATTGGTTATAGAAGAAATATTTGCTGTACCTGGAATAGGGGAGCAATTTGTGAAGTCGGTTATGGTTAATGATTACCCTACTATTATGGGAACAACACTAATGTTTGCATTTTTGTTTGTTGTGATAATTTTAATAATTGACCTCCTATATGTATTAATCGACCCTAGAATTAGGCTTACAGGGGGAGAGAATTAGTATGGAAAAAGATAACAAAAACAATATTCCAAAGGATTTGCTTGTCCCTCTTAAACGTAAAGAAGATACGAGTGAGAAATTATCGGGTCCAAGCAGAACATTTATGCAAGATGCAAGGAGAACATTCTTTAAAAATAAGCTGGCAATTTTATGTTCGCTAATCTTGATTGTCATTGTCATAATGAGTATTGTCGGTCCAGGCATGAATGAATATGAACTGGATGATCAGGACTTATCTAGAGCAAAAATGCCACCACATATACCAGTGTTAGAAAATATATCATGGTTAGGTTTTGATGGAACTCTCACGGGTGAGTATAGGGGAGATACAGCAGAACATGCTGCAGAGAATGCAATCGCACGTTATGATAACCAGGAAGATTTTATTGATATAGAAGTAAAAACGGAGGGCGATGGGACTAAAAATTCTGCTGAAGTAGAAGCTACTTATCATGTCTACGATGCAAAAGATATGTCTGATCAATACTATTGGCTAGGAACAGATACACTCGGTCGTGATCAATGGACAAGACTATGGCTCGGAACGAGAGTCTCTTTAATTATTGCGTTAGTTGCCGCTGCAATTGATCTTGTTGTCGGAGTTGCCTATGGTGGTATATCTGCTTATTATGGTGGAAAAGTAGATAATGTCATGCAACGAATATTAGAAGTACTGGTCGGTATACCGAACCTGGTAGTTATACTCCTGATGATTCTAGTACTACAGCCGGGCATTTTGTCCATTATCATAGCCCTTTCCATAACGGGTTGGATAGGTATGGCCCGAATTGTTAGGGGAGAAGTATTGAAACTGAAAAACCAGGAATTTGTTTTGGCAGCACGAACCTTAGGTACTTCAAATGGAAAAATAATCTCCAAGCACCTATTACCGAACATTAGCGGTATTATTATAATTAACACGATGTTTACGATTCCTAGTGCCATTTTCTTTGAAGCATTTCTAAGCTTTATCGGTCTAGGTCTAGTTCCACCAGATGCTTCACTCGGTACATTAATAAATACAGGGTTTGATAATCTTAGACTCTATCCATATCTATTAGTATTTCCGGCAGTTTTAATTTCTGTAATTATGATTGCATTTAACTTAATAGCTGATGGATTAAGAGATGCATTTGACCCTAAAATGCACAAATAAAAAGGTGGGTGTTACTAAATGAGTAAATTATTGGAAGTCAAAGATTTAAATGTTTCATTTAACACCTACAACGGTGAAGTACAAGCTGTTCGAGGTGTGAACTTTGACTTAAACAAAGGGGAAACATTAGCAATTGTTGGGGAGTCAGGATCAGGAAAGTCCGTGACATCCTTGTCATTAATGCAACTTCTTCCAAAACCACATGGTTATGTGAAATCTGGTCAAATTCTTTTTGAAGGTGAAGATATAGTTACTAAATCTAGTTCAGCTATGCAAAAAATACGAGGAAAAGATATTTCCATGGTATTTCAGGACCCGATGTCTGCCCTTAACCCTACAATGAAAATTGGAAATCAGATTATGGAAGGTTTGATTAAACATCAGGGTATGAACCGCTCTAATGCTAAGAAAAAAGCATTGGAACTATTAGAGTTAGTAGGCATTCCTAAAGCCGAATCTAAAATGAGTCAATATCCGCATCAATTCTCTGGAGGAATGCGTCAGCGAGTTGTAGTGGCAATCGCACTGGCGTGTAATCCGAAGATTCTAATCGCGGACGAACCAACAACTGCACTTGATGTTACAATCCAAGCACAAATTCTTGAGTTAATGAAAGATATCCAGAAACAAACAGAAAGTGCGATTATTTTCATTACACATGATCTTGGCGTTGTAGCAAACGTCGCGGATAGGGTAGCGGTTATGTATGCTGGGAAGATTGTGGAAATAGGAACGACAGATGATATTTTTTACAATGCAAAGCATCCATATACGTGGGGTCTCCTAGGATCAATGCCTACGTTAGAAAACGATGGAGAAGATTTATTCGCGATACCTGGAAGTCCTCCTAATATGTTGAATCCGCCTAAGGGAGATGCGTTTGCTCCAAGGAATAAATTTGCAATGGAGATTGACACTGTAATGGAACCTCCGATGTTTAAAGTATCTGATACACATTATGCTGCAACATGGTTATTGCATGAAGATGCTCCGAAGATCGAACCTCCTGAAGCAGTGAAGCGCAGAATGCAAGGATTTTCTAGTACAGGCGGTGATGCATAATGGAGCAGGAGAAATTATTAGAAGTAATAGACTTAAAAAAACATTTTAAAGTAGGACGTAATCATGTTAACAAAGCTGTTGATGGTATCTCCTTCGATGTATATAAAGGCGAAACATTTGGATTAGTTGGTGAATCCGGATGTGGGAAATCAACTACAGGCAGAACAATTATCCGTTTATATGAAGCGACAAATGGACAAGTTAAATTTAATGATGAAGATGTTCATGGGAAAAAGTCGAAAAAAGATCTTCTTAAATTTAACCGGAAAATGCAAATGATATTTCAAGATCCGTCTTCTTCCCTTAACCCGAGGATGACAGTTATGGATATTATTGCAGAAGGAATAGATGTCCACAATCTTGCTGAAAATGAAAATGAGAGAAAAGAAAGAGTGGAAGAGCTTCTGGAGGAAGTAGGTTTAACGAAAGAACATGCAACCCGCTTTCCACATGAGTTTAGTGGTGGACAAAGACAACGTATAGGTATTGCCCGTGCCTTGGCTGTAAAACCCGAACTCATTATTGCAGATGAACCGATATCCGCCCTTGATGTATCCATCCAAGCGCAAGTTGTAAATCTACTTAAGAAGTTGCAAAGAGATAAAGGGTTAACCTATTTGTTTATTGCACATGATCTTTCAATGGTTAAGTATATAAGTGATCGAATCGGTGTTATGTATATGGGAAATATGGTAGAACTGGCTGACAGTGATGAATTATACAAAAACCCAATACATCCATACACAAAATCTTTATTATCTGCTATCCCACTGCCAGATCCAAGGTATGAACGTTCCAGAACACGTGTTGAATATGACCCTTCAGCACATGATTTAAGTGAAGCACCTGAATTCAGGGAAGTTAAACTAAGACACTGGGTTCGTTGTACCACAAAGGAATTAGAGCAATATAAAAATGAATTAAAGTAATCTAATCTAATAAAAAACGCTTGCTGTCATTTGATAGCAAGCGTTTTTATATAGAACTAGTCTAGTAATGTGACAAAACCCAAGAATATGCAACATAAAGCGCTTTATATTACAAGTCTATAAAAATTGTAATATAAACTCGCTATTTAGTAATTCTTGTAATAGACTCTTAAACCACCTGTAACTGTATTCCGGTATTTCGTGTGATAGTATTAAGACTGTCAGAAATTCAAGGAGGTACATCAGATGAAAAAACTATTAGCAGCAATTGCTGCAGGTATTATTATTACTGGCACAGCTGCAACATCTGTTTCAGCTGAAGAACATCAGGTACAAAATGGAGAGAGTCTTTGGAAGATAGCAAATGAATACAACACAACTGTTGAAGAGTTGATAAATATAAACGATCTAAAATCTACTGTAATCCACCCGAAAGAATTATTGTTTATTAACGACACATATTCAGTAAAACAAGGTGATACATTGATCAGTGTAGGTGAAGATTATGATATATCTGTAGATGAGTTAAGAGAGTGGAATGACTTAAAAACGGATTTAATCGTAATCGGCCAAGATTTATATATTAAAGGTGTTAACATAGATCAGGAAGATACAAAGCCTGCTGAAATAGAAGCAGTAGCTGAAGAAGCACCTGTAAAAAAAGAAGAGAAATCTAGCAAACAAGGTACAGAAAATACGGCAGAAGTTAAATCTGAAAAAGTAGATAACACATCAGAGCAAACTCCTGAAGGAAAAACCATTTCAGTGTCAGCAACTGCATATACTGCAAAATGTGATGGCTGTTCTGGGGTTACGTATACTGGTATGGATTTAAATAAAAATCCAAATGCCAAAGTTATCGCTGTAGACCCTAATGTAATCCCATTAGGTTCAGAAGTATATGTTGAAGGTTATGGCTATGCAACTGCAGCTGATATCGGTAGCGCTATTCAAGGAAATAAAATCGATCTACATGTCCCAACAAAAGATGAAGCTGTTGCATGGGGTGTTCAAACAGTTGATGTAACAATTGTAAATTAATAATTATTGTCAGTAATAATAAAAGGAAAGCACTTATATTAGGTGCTTTCCTTTTTGTGTTTATTTTTAAACGTATATAGAGTATTTATAGTTTAATTTCCGTAGAATAATCTTTCTCCTCAATTACTTCATCTGGTGTTTCAGTTAAATCATTATATCCAACAAAGCCAATTACTACAATAATCGTTGCAAATAAAGCAAGCAAAACCTTTCTCATTTAGCATTTCCTCCAGCATTTTATATCTATATTGTTAGTATAGTAGATAGGCATACAAATCACCATAGGAAAATACAATAAATATATAAATAGTACCAAAAGTTTTATTTTATTCTTAGGAACTACAGTCATAAAACACGAATAACTGTTATGGTAAACGTATGTTGATTAACAATTAGCAATTAAATTTTAGGAAAAACAGAGCCTACTTACGTAAGGAGGATTTAACATATGAGTAATAATATGTTGAACAGTTTTTTAAATAACAATATTGCCGATTTGAAAGATAGAGGCCTTTACAATGAGATTGATACTGTTCAAGGTGCAAATGGCCCGGTTATTAAAGTGAAGGGGAAAGAACATATCAATCTTTCATCCAATAATTATCTCGGCTTAGCTACCGATGAACGCTTGAAAAAACTGGCAAAAGAAGCTATCGATTCTCACGGTGTCGGTGCTGGAGCAGTTCGTACGATAAACGGTACGCTTGACCTTCATATCAATTTGGAGGAGACAATCGCCAAATTTAAAGGAACAGAAGCAGCTATTTCGTACCAATCAGGGTTTAATTGTAATATGGCCGCTATTTCGGCGGTAATGGATAAAAACGATGCCATTCTATCAGATGCATTGAATCATGCATCAATTATTGATGGATGCCGCCTATCAAAGGCTAAAATTATTCCATTTGAGCATTCGGATATGAATAATTTACGTCAAAAAGCAAAAGAAGCGGTTGATTCGGGACGTTACAATAAAATCATGATCATTACCGATGGTGTATTTTCTATGGATGGAGATATTGCTAAACTTCCGGAAATCGTTGAAATTGCTGAGGAACTTGACTTGATTACGTATGTGGACGATGCACATGGATCTGGTGTTACAGGCAAAGGTGCAGGGACCGTTAAACAGTTCGGACTCCAGGATCAAGTGGACTTTCAAATGGGTACCTTGTCAAAAGCTATCGGTGTTGTTGGCGGATATATAGCTGGTAAGCAAAATCTCATCGATTGGCTGAAAGCTCGTTCGCGTCCATTTCTATTTTCTACAGCAGTTTCTCCAGCAGATGCAATTGCAAGTACACGAGCAATTGAGCTATTAATGGAAAGTACGGAATTAAATGAAAAGCTGTGGGAAAATGGAAATCATCTTAAAGATGGTCTAAAAAAATTAGGCTTTAATATAGGTAATAGTGAAACACCAATTACGCCATGTATTATTGGTGATGAAAAAAATGCCCAGGAATTCAGTAAAAGGCTTTTTAAGGCGGGTGTATATGCGAAGGCCATTGTTTTCCCAACGGTGCCGCGTGGAACAGGTCGCGTTCGTAATATGCCAACTGCAGCACACACAAAGGAAATGCTTGATGAAGCAATAGCAATCTATGAAAAAGTCGGCAAAGAAATGGGCTTCATCTAACTGGGTTGAAGAGAATCGGTTCAGTGGGGGATTTATAAAATGAAAAAAATTTTAGTGACGGGTGCTCTTGGCCAAATTGGTTCAGAACTGACGGAGAAATTGCGTGAAACATATGGACTTGATAATGTAATCGGTACAGATATACGGAGAGTAGATGGAATAGAAGATAAAGGTCCATTTGAAGTCGTCGATGTTACAAAAGCAAACCAATTAGTTGAAGTTGCGAAAAAGTATAAGGTAGATACAATGATGCACCTTGCTGCCCTTTTATCTGCAAAGGCGGAAGCATTCCCAAAAGTAGCATGGGACATTAATATGGGTGGCTTGATTTATGCATTGGAAACAGCTAGAGAACTTGATTTAAAATTTTTTACACCGAGTTCTATTGGTGCATTTGGCCCGACTACACCAAGGGACCAAACACCACAGGATACTTTGCAGCGTCCTACAACGATGTACGGCGTAAATAAAGTAGCTGGTGAACTATTATGTGACTATTATTATAACCGCTTTGGTGTGGACACTCGTGGGGTACGTTTCCCTGGTTTGATTTCCTATGTCGCGCCACCAGGTGGGGGAACAACCGATTATGCAGTCGAAATCTATTATGAAGCAGTAAAAAACAATGCTTACACTTCCTATATTGCAAAAGGAACCTATATGGATATGATGTATATGCCGGATGCGCTGAATGCAATCGTCCAACTTATGGAAGCGGATTCAGAAAAACTAGTACATCGAAATGCATTTAATATCTCTGCAATGTCAGCGGAACCGGAGGATTTTGCAAATGCAATTCAAAAGCAAATACCTGATTTTAAACTTTCCTATAATGTAGATCCAATCAGACAAAAAATTGCCGAAAGCTGGCCGAATTCGATAGACTCACAAGCGGCAAAGAATGAATGGGGATTTAAGGCGGAATATGATATCGATCGCATGACAGCAGACATGCTGGATAAGATTAGGGGGAAATAGTGGAGGAGGCATTCGCCGATAAAATTCGAAAAACGCCGATAAAACAAAAAATTCGCCGATAAACCCGAGAGTCCGCCGATAAACCCACTAATATCGCTGATAAGTTAATAGTTGCTTCCATTTATCTGGCTATCATTCTCTGAAATGAAAAGAAAAACCGACTAAGTCTGCATCATGTGCAGGATTTAGTCGGTTTTTCTCCATTCGGTCGCCACCGAATCTATATTAAGCATACATTTCTTTTATTTGTTTTTGCAACTTGCGGTCTGAAACATATTCATCATAGCTCATTTCTTTATCAACAAGGCCTGCTGGAGTAATTTCAATCAGGCGGTTTGCAATACTATTAATAAACTGATGGTCATGTGATGTGAACAGAATAGACCCTTTAAATTTAATTAATCCGTTGTTTAATGATTGAATCGATTCCAAATCCAAATGGTTTGTTGGCTCATCAAGCATAAGTACATTAGAGTGGGATAGCATCATCTTAGATAGCATACAACGTACTTTTTCTCCTCCGGATAGTACATTCGCTTTTTTCATGGCTTCTTCGCCAGAGAACAGCATTCTTCCCAAGAATCCACGTAAAAATGTTTCTGTCTCATCCTCTGGGGAATATTGACGAAGCCAGTCGACCAATGTAAGTTCTCCGTTTTCGAAGTATTTCGCGTTATCTTTTGGAAGATAGGACTGTGACGTTGTAACTCCCCATTTATATGTTCCAGCATCAGGCTCGATTTCACCAGCTAAAATTTTCAATAAAGTTGTTTTCGCGACATCATCTTTACCAACGAATGCAATTTTATCATCCTTATTCACGATAAAGCTGACATTATCGAGAACTTTCACATCCCCAATCGTTTTCGTTAATCCTTCGACCCGCAGTAAATCATTCCCAATCTCACGTTCAGGAGTGAATGCGATATATGGATATTTACGAGAAGACGGTTTAATGTCATCTAAGGAAATATTATCAAGCATTTTCTTACGTGAAGTAGCCTGTTTTGATTTAGATGCATTTGCACTAAACCTTGCAACGAAAGCTTGTAGTTCTTTAATCTTTTCTTCCTTTTTCTTGTTGGCATCTTGTGCCATTTGTGTTGCAAGCTGACTTGATTCATACCAGAAATCGTAGTTCCCGATATATACCTGGATTTTTCCAAAGTCAACATCGGCAATATGGGTACACACTTTATTTAAAAAGTGTCTATCATGCGAGACAACAATGACGGTATTTTTAAAGTTAATCAGGAATTCTTCCAACCATTGAATAGCCTGAATATCAAGTCCGTTTGTCGGCTCATCAAGAAGTAGGATATCCGGGGTGCCGAATAAAGCTTGAGCAAGCAATACTTTTACTTTTTGATCCGCGGGAAGTTCGGCCATTTTCATGCTATGAAGTGACTCCTCAATTCCTAGACCTTTCAGTAATACAGCTGCGTCAGATTCTGCTTCCCAACCATTCATTTCAGCAAATTCGCCTTCAAGTTCTGCTGCACGCATGCCGTCTTCCTCAGAAAAATCAGCCTTCATATAGATGGCATCTTTTTCCTGTTTCACTTTATATAATTTCTCATGACCGATTAATACAGTGTCAATGACATCATGATCTTCAAAAGCATAATGGTCCTGCTTCAAAACAGTGAGGCGCTCGCCAGGAGACATCGAAACGTTGCCTGTTTGCGGCTCAACATCGCCCGATAACACTTTTAGGAAAGTTGATTTTCCTGCACCATTTGCACCAATAACCCCATAGCAGTTTCCAGGTGTAAATTTAAGATTTACATCTTCAAACAACTTTTTATCGCCATATCGTAAACTTACATTATTAACAGTTATCATTCTTGGTTTTTCCTCCAATAAATAAATAGTAATCATCGTAAGCTTACGTTATTTAGCGTAAGATTGCAAGATATCGTAGTAAAATGTTTTAGATATATCTATAGTTATTCACAGTTTCCAAATACTTAAAAGTTTCATATGCTATATAAATAGGAAGTTATTTTATAGAGTGTAAAAAAAAGTCTTGTATATTTCCTGATTTTTTGTAATAGTAGTACAAAAGGCAGTTGTTTTAAAAGAAGAATAAAAAGATCGCCCAACCTTTGAAAGGGGGAAAGTAAATGGGTGAAAAGCTGATTTATTTTCTTTTTACGGATACGGGAAGCTATTTATCGAAAGCGATAAATTATTATACAAAGAAGTCACTGAACCATGTATCCATCGGTTTTGATCCACAGCTTAATGAATTATACAGTTTTGGAAGAAAGCAACCAAGAAATCCGTTTATCGGTGGGTTTATAAAAGAAGATATTGAAAGTGAGTTTCTAAAAAAAGCGTCCTGTGAAATATACAGTTTTTCAGTTTCGGACGAAGATTATTCCGCTGTTATTGAAAATATTAAAGAGATCGAAACAAGGAAAGAATACTATAAATATAATTTTATTGGATTGTTTGGTGTGATGCTGGATATTGAAATTAATCGTAAATCTGCTCTATTTTGTTCTCAATTCGTTGCGACCGTTTTAAGAGATCTGGATAAGTTTAAGTTTGAAAAGCCAGCCTGTTTTATTACTCCTACAGATATTCGCAATTACCCTGGTATGCAATTGGTGTATCAAGGAGTACTTGAAGACTATCAAGATCAACGAGAAATTACTATCGAAGAGACTTTGCCAAAGCAATCATTTATTTTTCTATTATCCAATCGATTTAAGCGCTTGGTCATAAAGTAAGAACCATATACTCTGTAAATGGTTCTTTTTTCATTTATTAAGCTTTTTTTTAGAAGATAGGCACTGCACACTCCTCGTCCCGCCGGAAAGAGATGTTGTTATTTCATAAAATCTATTAACTCCGAAGTAACTGCTGATTTTTCTATAGTATGCAGAAGCTTCGGCGACAGCTCTGGGAAATATACTTCGCTTTCCGCGGGCGGCTGGTGAGCCTCTTCATGCTAACGCATTTCAGAGTCTCACCTATGCCTTTCCTCCCGCTGGAGTCTTCGTATATTTCCCAGAGCTGGAAGGTTGCTGACTATGACTACACTTGCTAATAGATAAAATAACCTCCTACAGCTTCACCAGTCCGGGTGAGCGGCGGGCGGTGACTCCTGCTTAGAACAGACGTGTCCGAAGACCTGAAGAGTGGTTTTCTCTTCGGGCCTGAGGCCGTGCCCTAAGGATGCGCATCCGCCCAGAGCGATCCCGGACGGCGAGATAAGTTACTTCAAAGTTTACCTCAACTGAGACGATTAAAAAGAAAAACACTTATGCAAGAGCCTTTATTAAGGATGCGTAAATCTGTTAAGCTATTTATTAGGAGATGAGGTTATGGAACGTGAGAGTAATTATCGGTTATTAAATTTAAGAAAGTTGTTATTTGAAAAAACCGATGAACAGAATGAATTGGGAATTCAGGAAATGATTGAACGTTTGCAGTTGGAGATGACAGATACGAGTTTTGACAAACGGACAATCAAACGGGACCTGGAAATACTGGATGAGACAGATTTCGAAATAGTACGCAATACAGGAAAGTTTGGGAAGATTCTATATAGTCACCAGGCACGTTTGTTTGAAACATACGAGTTACGATTAATTATTGATGCGGTATTATCGGCGCGCTTTATTACAGAAAAGGAAAAGAATAATTTGATTGATAAAGTGAAAAAGCTGACAAGCAAACGAATAGCAAATACATTGCCGGAACCTATCCTATTCAGTCAAACATCGAGTATGGATTATGAGATGGTAAAACTCAATATTGATTTTGTACATAGAGCTATATCGGAGAAGAGGGTGCTTACCTATCAATATGGGAAATACAACATACATAAGGAATTTGAATACAACAGAGATGGTGATCAATACTTCGTGGAACCCTATGCGTTAATTTGGCAAAATGATTACTATTATCTGATCGGCCGTTTTCAACAAAATGATCAAATGCGACATTATCGCCTTGATCGAATACGTCATATTAAAATAAATGAAACTAAATTTGTCCGTAAAAATTTTAATCTACAAGACTATGTCAATCAAAGCTTCCATATGTTTGCAGGAGAGGAAATATGGATCAAAATTCGATTTCATAAAGATCTTGTGAATGTAGTGCTCGATCGTTTTGGACAAGAAGCAGATATGAAAGAGCTCGATGAAAATTATTTCGTTTTAAAAACAAAGGCAAAGCTATCGGATGGATTAATTAATTGGATTTTGACCTGGGGGAATAAGGCAAAAGTGCTTGAGCCTGAACATCTGAAAGAACGGATGAAACGTCAAATTCAAAAGATGATGGAAGTATATGAATAGTATACAGAGAAGGAGATGCATTTTTTCATGCAGCTCCTTCTAATTAATCTCTTAGCATTTCGATCCCTAATGTTTCATAAGGGATTTTTAATTTAAAGGCAAGATTGTTGGCCTCTAAATCAATTGTTTGAACGGCAACTTGAAAGTTACTTTGAATATCCATATCTGTAACGGCAACATATATTTCCTGTTCTTTTGGATTAACGGTAACCCATTCAGGCATAGGAAGATATTTATCCATATATTCCATGATTTTTTGATTTGGGAGCTCAAGTAGCCCTACGGATATGGATCGTTGTTGTAAAATCAGGTCCCCATTCTCCTGGACTAAGGGTTCAAAATGAACGGATAGCGGAACAGTTGTTGAAAATACAGGAAGCTCACCAATCAGATGTACATCATCTTCCAAGGAGATTCTGTAATGATGTCTTGTATCTCCCAGTAACTTTTCAATATAGGCATTGACTAGACTGTTCAAATTTTGTTTCGATGTCCGTATAACAAATTCAGAACTATCCTGTTCCATTTGTTCTTCCGTAACTGGTATTTCGTTTTCTGATACAGGCCAAAAAATGAGTGAAAGCAACAGTATAATGATAAATATATTAAAGGCAAGTAAGCTATAAAAAAGCTTTTTCCATTTATTCTTCATCTTCAAACGCTGTATTCTTTCTTTCATAGCGTTCATCCTTATCTAATCGTAATATATTCAAGTACCCGTTTGGCAATCCGATAATATCCTTCATAGTTCGGGTGGAAATTATCATCAGCAAATAGAGTTGTCTCTGGGTCTGTATCCGTATCTGTAAATAAATCTTCCGTAGGTATAAAAGTTGTATTTTCATAGTCGCTCACAACATTATTTCCGGTAGTGTTCCAAGTTTCGACGATTAAATCCAGTTCTTTTATATCCTGAAAATATTGTTTAAATGGGTTATAAAACCCAAGCAGGTAGATTTTAGTATCCGGGTTCAGTCTGCGAATTTCTTCAAATATTTCACGGAGTCTTTTCTCGTAATTATCCAGTTCAAAAACAAAATCCTCCATTACCAGATTGGTGAAGTTTTCTTTAGCTACTTGCATAATATCATTGGCACCAATGGTAATCAATACGATATCGGCATCCTTAATAGAACTCGCAATTTCCTCATCTTCTAAACGCATTAATAGGTGATCTGTCCGGTTTCCACGCTTTCCGAAGTTATCAATTTGAGCAATTTGCTTGTTGCCATTTATCGTCCGATCCAAAATCCCTACGTACCCGTTTTGTTCTGTTTCGTCACCAACACCTTGTGTAAGGGAATCGCCAATAGCGACAATATGAGTCTCCTGGTTTGTAAAGAAGTCCACTGTGCTTTGTACTGTTTCAGCTATAATCTGTGGAAATGTCCGTTGTTCTGTTTCTTCCGATTCAGCCTCATTCGTTTCCTCTTCTTCTTCGAATTCTATCTGTTCTTCCAATTGTGACTCTTTTTCCGCTTCCTCGGATTTCATAAAAGGCTCGGAGGTTTTCGAATCTGTTTGATTCATAAAATAAATAATTGCCGTACTACTAATAATTACGATTACTAAAATAATAAATATACTTTTTTTCTTCATGTCATCACACCTAAGCAGTTAGCTGTTATATTTTATGTAAAGGAATGTCTATTTGTCCATCTAAATCTATTCTAATCATATACCCTATTGAAGCAAATACCAATCTATGAAAGTTTTCAATTTTCGATAGGTTTTCCAACTCTTATATTACCTTTATAAACATCCTTTTAATAGTGTTATCAATAAAATAAGAAGTTAAACTTTTGAACTAAAAAAATCACCTTCATTGAAGAAGGCGATTTTTGTTATGGTATTAAAGAACATTCCCTAAGTTATGGATTTGTAAACCAGTTTTCATCAAACGTTTATCGTCTCCCTCAATGAATTACTACGGATGGCAAGAGCTTCTTCAGCAGGATTTTTACCTTTAATAAGGATTATTCCCGCAGCTTCGGCATGTTCTAATAATTCCTGATTGTTTGTATGCTCGGCAAAGATAATTTTCCCTTCTTTATTAATTAGTTGCTCAATAATAGTGGAAGGGAGTTCCTTGCTGTTTACCCATAATGCATCAATGGGGGACGGGTACGCTGTTAATTTCTCGTACGCTTCCTCCGAACCTTCTCCAATCTGGATAACCTTGAATCCTTGTTTTTCCAAAGTGAGTCTGGAAGCATGATCAATATCGATGCTTGCAATTACCTTTGGACGTAATCCGTTACTACGGTCAAATGGTGATGAAAGGAGCCATTTGATTGCCTCTGCTTCTTCTGACACGTTTGTTAAACCTGTTTGTCCCGTTGCATTGCCGATTGCCTGATCCAAATCTGCAAGTATGTCCTCAACAGCTTCGAGTCCAATGGATAGACGAACAAGTTCTTCCGTCACACCGCTTTTTTTCAATTCCTCAGCACTTAATTGTTGATGTGTTGTTGAGGCAGGGTGAATAATTAATGATTTTGCATCTCCAACATTGGCAACATGTGACCATAGCTTTACACTGTCAATCAACTTTCTGCCGGCATCACGACCACCTTTAATACCGAAAGTTATAATGGAACCATAGCCGAGTTTGAAATATTTCTGGGCAAGCTTATGAGAAGGATGTTCTGCCAGTCCAGGGAAACTAATCCATTCCACAGCAGGATGCTTCTGTAAATATTGTGCAACCTTTTGTGCATTTTCTGTGTGTCTTTCAATACGCAAGTGAAGTGTTTCGAGACCTTGTAAAAGTAGAAATGCGTTTTGTGGACTTAGGCAAGCTCCAATATCACGTAATAATTGAACACGTAATTTTGTAATAAAAGCAGCTGGGCCAAGATCTTTGTATTTCAATCCATTGTAGCTCTCATCAGGCTCTGTGAATCCCGGGAAACGTCCGTTATCCCAATTGAATCTTCCGCCGTCTACCACAATGCCACCAATCGTTGTCCCATGTCCTCCAATCCACTTTGTTGCAGAATGAACAACAATATCAGCGCCCCACGTAATTGGTTTTGCAATATATGGTGTGGCAAAGGTATTATCGATAATTAAAGGAATTCCGTGTGCATGGGCAATATCGGCAACCTTTTCTACATCAAATACATAAAGACTTGGATTCGTTATAATTTCTCCAAAAACAGCTTTTGTTTTATCAGTTATTGCTGCTTCAATTTCATCTGGATTGGTTCCATCAACAAATTTGACGTTTATTCCATAACGAGGAAGTGTCGTAGCAAATAGATTGTATGTACCGCCATATAGATTACTATCTGCAATAATTTCATCACCAGAGCCTGCAATATTCAAGATTGCCAGGGTAATTGCGGCCATCCCTGATGAAGTAGCTACAGCCCCTATGCCGTCTTCGAGTTGAGCTACTCGTTGTTCAAATGCATCCACTGTCGGATTCATTATTCTTGAATAAATATTTCCCGGCTCAGCTAATCCAAACAAATTTTGTGCGTGTTCTGTGTCCCGGAATACATAAGAAGTAGTTTGATAGATTGGAACTGCCCGTGAACCTGTTGTTGGATCTGGCTGCTGGCCTCCGTGAAGTAATACGGTTTCTGAATTTTGAACATGAAATTTTGTCATAAGTAATTCCTCCCATTTAATTAGTTTTCTTCATATCTGGAGGAAGAGGATAAGCAAAAAGCCCTCTTCCTAAGAAGAGGGCGTATGTACGAATCAGTCCTCCTCTTATCTTCCAGATCAATCGATGATCTGTAGGATTTAGCACCTTTAACAACAGACGAGTCTGCTCTATGGTTGCCGGGTTTCGCAGGGCCTATTCCCTCCACCACTCTCAATAAGAGATTGCTTTATTATATTAGTGTGAGTATATAATGTTTTCGAATAATTGTCAATAAGGTTTCTGAAAAATTAATATTTAACTCAACTTTCGCAGAGTGAAATGGACATATAAGTCTTGGTAGATTAGGAGGGTTGGATATATTTATACGCCAAAGCTATTTACGATTACTTTAATTACCTTTTCTATAAATTGCGACGTAACCTAGGTTTATCCTGGGAGATAAGTACTTCTGCTGCCGTCCGTGATCGCTCTGGGCGGATGCTTTCCGCGGGCACGGCCTCAGCCTCCTCGAGAAACCCACTCTCCGGGGTCTTCGGACACGTGCTATTGCCGCAGGAGTCACCGCCCGCCGCTCACCCGGACTGGTGAAGCTGTATAATGTGATGCTATTTCAGCTATTCGCAAGAAGTAATTGTCAGCAACCTTCTAACTAGCTATGGGAAATACACGGAGACTTCTGCGGGAGGAAGGCATAGGTGAGACTCTGAAATGCGTCAGCATGAAGAGGCTCACCAGCCGCCCGCGAAAAGCGCAGTGTATTTCCCAGAGCGATCGCCGAAGTTCCCTATTCTAGTTCTTAGTTTATCTCAACTCTGTGATGATTAAACGGCTATAAACAGTACGAAAACATCCTTTTTTTACCAAGGTTACCAAAGTGGTTATTAAAGATATTCTAGTTTACCCCAGTTAACTGTTGGAACCTATACAAGCTATTCCGATTTGGTCTGTCTCTTTGGTCTTTTGTAGACAGAGAACATATAGATGAACAATGCAGTCCATATAAGGATAAATGTAATTAAATGGGCCGTGGTGAACGTTTCATTGTAAAGAAATACACCTAAAATAAGCATCATGGTTGGTGTGATGTACTGCAGGAAACCTACCATTGCTAAAGGGATCTGTTTGGCTCCACTTGAAAAGAGTAATAAAGGAACAGCTGTTGCGATTCCAGCTCCAATTAAATATAGATTTGTAGCGGTAATAAATGGCTGAATCGTAAAGGAATTTACTGGAATTACCCATAAATAAATAAGGGCAACTGGAGCAACAATCATTGTTTCAATCGTTAAACCATATAAAGCACCAATATCAACCGTTTTTTTCAACAAGCCATACAATGCGAACGATGTGGCCAGCAGCAGAGATACCCATGGGAAAACACCATAGCTGAAAGTAAGGTAAAGCACACCAGCTGCAGCAAGGATAAAAGAAATGACCTGTCCTTTTGAGACGGACTCCTTTAAGATTATTATCCCAAGTAAAATACTGATTAAAGGATTAATATAATAGCCCAGACTTGCCTGTAGTACATGGCCACTGACAACTGCCCAAATAAATAAAAACCAATTCAAACTGATGACGATAGAAGCTGCAGTAATACCAAATAACTTTTTTCTATCCTTAATAATTGCATGGCATTCGCGAATGAATGGCCGCCATTTTCCTAATGAAATAACAAGCAGAAGCATAAAAGCACATGACCATACAATGCGATACGCTAGAATTTGGCCAGCAGGAACATATTCGAGCTGTTTCCAGTACATTGTAAGAAAACCCCATAGGAGATATGCACTGAATGTATATAGAATCCCTAGCTTTGTCTGACGACTATCCATCTTTTTACTCCTTTTCAAATGAGACTATGATAATAGTAGATTGAAAAAATGAATAAAGCAATAAATGGGCTTGGAAACCATTGAAGAAAACGCTTTCAAGTAAGTGCGATTTCCTTTATGATAGTAGTAAAGATTATAAATTGTAAATGTATGTGAAGGGAGTCATTTCATGAAAAAGAAACAGGACCATTTTGAAACTGCTGTCATCCATCAGGGCTATGATTCAAAAAATATGCTTGGAAGTCTCACTCCACCAATTTTTCAAACTTCTACTTACACTTTTGAAAATGCAGAACAAGGAGAACGTCGCTTCGCTGGTGAAGAAGAGGGGTATATTTACTCCCGACTTGGTAACCCGACTGTTCGTGTCCTTGAAGATCGGATGGCAGCATTGGAAAACGGTGAAAAAGGTCTTGCTTTTGGGTCAGGCATGGCGGCAGTCTCAGCTGTCTTAATTGCATTGACCAAGGCAAATGATCACATTGTCTGTTCTTCTGGATTGTACGGTTGCACATTTGGACTATTGACGATGATGGAAGAAAAATACAATATCATTACGAATTACACGGATATGAAAACAAAAGCTGAACTCCGAGCGGCCATAAAACCTGAAACTGTTGTCATTTATGTGGAGACACCAATCAATCCGACAATGAGGCTCATCGATTTACAGATGGTAGCTGAAGTTGCAAGAGAATATCATATACCTGTAGTCGTTGATAATACGTTTTCTACCCCATATTTACAACGCCCACTAGACCTCGGTTGTGATGTCGTTATTCATAGTGCAACGAAATATATCGGAGGACACGGGGACGTTATTGCTGGTTTGGCGGTAGGGAAAGAATCATTTATCGATTTAGTTGCACGCACAACACAAAAGGATATTGGTGGTGTGCTATCCCCATTCGATGCCTGGCTTTTGATTCGAGGGCTCAAAACATTGCCTGTTAGACTTGATCGTCATTGTGATAATGCAGAAAAAATCGTAGAAAAACTAAAGGATCATCAAAAGGTAGCATATGTTTATTATCCAGATGACGAAAAGAACCCTGATATTTCTATCACAGAAAAGCAAATGAAACGTGGGGGAGGGGTTATCTCCTTTGAAATCAAAGGAGATAAGAAAGTGGCGCAGCAAGTACTGAACCATTTAACTTTCTTAAAAATTGCAGTGAGTCTTGGAGATGCAGAATCATTGATCGAGCACCCTGCCACAATGACCCATGCAGTAATTCCAGCTGAAACCCGTCAAGGAATGGGAATAACTGATCAATTGATTCGACTCTCAGTCGGTCTAGAAGCATGGCAGGATATTTGGTCTGACTTGGATCAGGCTTTAAACAAAATATAAAAGGGTATACTTCACTTATACACGTCTGAACCAGTAAAAGCTGGAGCAGACGTGTTTTTGTTTTGTATCGATTATAAGTCGGGAAAAGTTGCGGAAATGGAAGACATTAACGTTGTCAATTTGTCTTAATTATCTTGGAATAAATTTCTATGCTATATTATAAAGTAGAAGATTACATACACACTCTAAAGAGGAGGGGGCTGTCAGTCATGGAAATACTATCTTTTTTATTAGGATTTATCATTTTTTTAAATATAGCATTAGGGGCTTCCATTGTATTCTTGGAAAGAAAAGATCCCACTTCTTCATGGGCTTGGCTAATGGTCCTTCTATTTATACCAATTGCAGGATTTTTCCTTTATTTGATCTTTGGCAAACCAATAAGCAAACGACGGATTTTCACATGGGATAAAAGAAGTAGAATGGGTGTCAAAACAGCTGTTCAAGCACAACTAAGATTAATTGAAGAAAAGGAACATATCTTTAATAACCAGAAATTAGCCCCATACGCAGATTTGGTATATCTTCATTTACGGAATGATGATTCCATTTTTTCGCAAAATAATCATGTCGATATTCTTACCGATGGAGAAGAAAAGTTTAATGCATTAATTCTGGATTTGCAGAAGGCGACCAATCATATTCATATGCAATATTATATTATGCGTAGTGATGGGCTTGGCGGGCGCCTGGCTGAAGTGCTAATCAAAAAGGCAAACGAAGGTGTAGATGTTCGTTTATTGTATGATGCTATGGGTTCACGCTCATTAAAAAAAAGCTATATAAAACGATTGAAAAATGCTGGTGTCATGGTGGAAGCTTTTTTCCCTTCAAAGTTTATATTCAATCTTAAAATTAATTATAGAAATCACAGGAAATTGACGATTGTCGATGGAAAGGTCGGTTATATCGGTGGTTTCAATGTGGGTGACGAATATCTTGGTAAAAACAAAAAGTTTGGCTACTGGCGGGACACGCATTTACGTCTGACAGGAGATGCTGTGCAGAATATGCAGACGCGTTTTATTCTTGATTGGAATCAGGCTTCCCACGAGAAAGTTCAATATGATGAGCATTTTTATAATACAAGTCCCAGTGGTGATATTGGTGTACAAATTGTTTCCAGCGGTCCTGATTCGGAATGGGAACAAATCAAGAATGGCTATATTAAAATGATTATGGCCGCAAAGGAATATGTGTATATTCAAACTCCCTATTTCATCCCTGATGAGAGTCTTCGTGATGCATTACGGATAGCAGTATTATCGGGTGTAGATGTAAAAATTATGATCCCGAATAAACCCGATCACCCCTTTGTCTATTGGGCAACACTTTCCAATAGTGGCGATCTTTTAAATGCTGGAGCAGAAATATTTATTTATCAAAATGGATTTCTCCATGCGAAAACAATTATCGTAGATGGAAAAATTGCATCGGTAGGTACCGCAAATATTGATGTTCGTAGCTTCCGACTGAACTTTGAAGTAAATGCATTCTTATATAATCCAGTTATCGCCGAAAAATTGGTTCAGAAATTTAACGAAGATATTGAGTTATCCACACAGATGACGAAAAAACTTTATGAAAAGAGATCGGTAGGGATACGTTTCAAGGAGTCCATTTCAAGATTGATCTCCCCGGTCCTATAGTTCTTACAACCAGAAATTGTTAGGAGGAATTCACATGGAAGCAAAGCCTTGTTCAAAATCAATTGCATTAAAAACAACACACGTCCTTCCACCTGATACAAACGCTTATGGAACACTTTTTGGTGGCAAGTTAATGGCGCATTTAGATGATATTGCTGGAATTGCTGCAGTAAAACATGCCAAAAACCCCGTAGTTACAGCATCAACAGACTCAGTTGATTTCCTTGCACCAGTAAAAGTTGGGCATTACATCTCCATAGAGGCATTTGTGACATGGACACACCACACGTCGATGGAAGTTTTCTCAAAGGCAATAACTGAAGATATTGTAACAGGAGAAAGACAAGTATGTACGACAGCATTTATGACATTTGTAGCAGTTGATTCAGATGGCAAACCAGTCCCGGTCTCGCCAGTTTATCCCGAATCAGATCACGAAAAAATGCTCCATGAGAGCGCCCCACTCAGGGCGAAACGTCGCGAAGAAAGAAGAAAGAACTCCAAAGAACTAGCCAAAACATTCGGAACGAAATATGTAATGGAATAATGTACAAAAGCGGAAGTGCACGGTTATTAACTAATTTAAATAAAAAACAAAAAGGACTGCCAATGCAGTCCTTTATAATATTAAGCGTTTTGGTCTTCCAGTTCTTCTGGTGTAACGTTGTTATTGGCCCAGTTTTGAATTTCTTTTATGACTGGTTCCAGACTTTTTCCTTTGTCCGATAAGGAATATTCGATACGAACAGGAAACTCGGAATAGATGTTGCGTTCAACGATACCTTCTTTTTCGAGTAACTTTAATCGGTCAGAGAGTAGTCTTCCGCTTATGGGCAAATCTGTTTCCATCTCTGAAAAGCGCTTCGTGCCCTTTAATAGTTCAAACAGTATTAAACCAACCCAACGTGTACTAAGAAGCCCCATAGCCTTTTCAAACCTTGGACATAAGATCTCCATGAAGATCACCTCACTCTTTTATAAATCGCCTTTATATTAGTTATTGTCATTATTTCTACATGAATTACAAAAAGTAACTTATTCTACATTTTAACATAATACCTTTATAACGTAAATAGAATTGAAAAATTTTAGGATCATACAGGCGAAGATACTTCTTAGAGGGAAATGAATTTTGGTAATTTTTCGGGTAATATGAAATAATAGGTATATAGTGTGTGTAGGGAGATAGTGATAAGGTATACTGGTTACGATACGCTTTTTTAGTAATATATAATACGAAATATCTTGTGGAGGTTAAATTATGGTGAGCCAACAGACTCAGGAAAAATATGCGGAGTTAGCGTTACAAACAGGAGTTAACTTACAAAAAGGACAAACTTTGATGATTAATGCCCCAATTGAAGGAGCAGACTTCACAAAAATTGTTGTTCGCAAAGCTTATAAACTAGGTGCGAAAGACGTACATATTAACTGGACTGATGACGAATTGACGTTGTTGAGATATGAGAACGCTCCCGATGAAGTGATTGCCGACTATCCGGAATGGAGAGTAAAACTTCATGATGCGCTTGCAGAAGATGGTGGAGCAGTATTAAACATTCGTTCAACAAATCCGGATTTATTAAAAGACATAGATCCTTCCCGTGTAGCAAAAGCAAATAAAGCAGCAGCAGAAGCAATGGTAAATTTCCGTAAATATACAATGAATGACAAAATTACTTGGTCCATTATTTCCATTCCATCAGGCGACTGGGCACAAAAAATCTTTCCGGAACAATCAAAAGAAGATGCAATCGATAGCCTATGGAATGCCATCTTGAAAATTGTCCGTGTTGATCAGGAAGATCCAATTGCAGCCTGGGATGCACACAATGAGACATTAAAAACAGCACGTGAAGTATTGAATGATAGAAATTACAAGAAGCTTATTTTTAAAGCACCTGGAACAGATTTGGAATTGGAACTACCTGAAGGACATATATGGAAAGGTGGATCGGCTGTTTCAGAAGGCGGTGTTACATTCAATCCAAATATTCCAACAGAAGAAGTATTTTCAATGCCACACAAATATGGTGTCAATGGAACAGTTGCCAGCACGAAGCCGCTTAACTATGGTGGCAGTCTGATTGATAACTTCAGTCTTACCTTTAAGGATGGACAAGTAGTTGATTTCAAAGCAGAGCAAGGGGAAGCTGTACTAAAGCATCTGCTCGACTCTGATGAAGGTGCAAAGAGACTTGGTGAAATTGCATTAGTACCACATGAATCACCTGTATCCCAATCCGGACTGATTTTTTATAATACATTATTTGATGAGAACGCTTCTTGTCATATTGCTTTAGGAAAAGCTTATCCAACTAATCTGGAAGGTGGATCGGCGATGAGTGGTGAAGAGCTAGATAAGCATGGTGTAAACGATAGTCTCATCCATGTGGACTTCATGATTGGCTCGGAAAAAATGGACATTGATGGTGTACTAGCAGACGGTACAACCGAAGCTGTATTCCGTAATGGAACATGGGCACTGAATGTAAAAGGTGAGTAATAAATAAAGGCAGTCTAGGGCAGTGGGACTGCTTTTACTCGTCCTACCCGAAAGAAATTGTTATTATTTCATAAAATATATAAACTCCGAAGTAACTGCTGGTTGATGTAGAAGCTTCGGCGACCGCTATGGGAAATACACTTCGCTTTTCGCGGGCGGCTGGTGAGCCTCTTCATGCTGACGCATTTCAGAGTCTCACCTATGCCTTTCCTCCCGCAGAAGTCTACGTGTATTTCCCATAGCTGGAAGGTTGCTGACAATGACTTCACTTGCTAATAGATAAAATAACATCCTACAGCTTCACCAGTCCGGCATCCGCCCGTAGCGATTCCGGACGACAGCAATAGCACACATCTTAGAATACCACCCAGAAGTTACGTCACTTTGTGGATAGGATCTAATAAAGGTAGAGGTTAGTTCGCTTTATCTCAACTGCGAGGTTTATAAAGCGACAGACATTACAAAAATTACCTAGATAAAAAATGGCGATGCATCTCTTGCGAGGTGCATCGCTATTTTTATTCCGTGTTTAGGCTAATAAATAACCGCCCATCGTTATATACTTACGGGCGGTTTCTTTTACATCAATTCATTTTTAATCAAAACTGCTTTAATCTTCGTATAGTCGTATTCTTCTGGTAATGCTTCCTTCAGTGGCTTTAACTTCTTCTCCTCAAGTTGACTATGTGCAGCAATCACAGTAGCTTCTTCCGTCTCATCAAAAAAGATTCCCCATGCGAGCGGGTAGCCATCCTGAAATGCTTTAAAGATATGATTCTCGATAGTCATTTTTGAAAAGTCACGTATTGCTGCAATATCTTTAATAGTTTTCCCTGATTGAAACATTTGATAGCTAATCAAATGACTCGGCCGGTCATCGTCTGTTTTCTTTGTCTTTGGTCGGCTCGTTGCAGAATCACTAATCCTTATTTTTTGTTTCACATCCTGGTGTGCTGCTCGCCATTCCTTGATAACGGTCAAGAAGTCGTCACCATACTGTTCGTATTTCCTTTCGCCGACCCCCTTGATTTCCAACATGTCTTCTTTAGAAGTGGGGAAATAACGACTTAGTTCCTTCAAAGTTGCATCGGAGAACAGTACATACGGCGGTACATTTTTCTCATCTGCAATTTGCTTCCGTAGTACACGAAGTTCTGTAAATAAGTCCTCATGGTAATCAGCGTCATCACTCGTTGGAATTGGAGCTGTATACATCTCAACATGTCGATTCCCTTTCAACACGTCTACGGAGTTTTTGTTCAACCGTAATGTCGGATATTGTCCCTCTTCGGTTCCGAGTAGTTGCTCTGCAATAAGAAAGTGAACTCGTTCGGTGAGCTCTTTCTCTGTATAGGCAGACAATATTCCATACGTGGAAATTTTATCGAGACGGAAATCTTTTATTTTTTTATCTTTTGACCCTTTCAGAACTTTGGCAGTCATTCCAACACCGAACCGTTCTCCCATTCGTTTCACACAAGATAAGATCATTTGCGCTTCTTCTGTAATATCAACTTTTTCTTGGCGCTCCACGCAGTTACTGCACCGACCACATGTTGTCTTTATTACGGTATCATCAAAATAATCCAAAATAAATGATGTCAGGCAACCGTGTGTATGACAGTAATTGATCATCGCTTGTAATTTACGGTATTCATTTTGCTTGGAAGCATCGTCCATCTGGGATTGCTCGATTAAGAACTTCTGCAGTTGCACATCCTGTGGGGAGAAGAGGAGGATACAATCACTTGGTTCACCGTCACGCCCGGCTCTTCCTGCTTCCTGATAATAGGATTCGATATTCATAGGCATTGCATAGTGAATGACATATCGAACATTAGACTTATCGATTCCCATGCCGAATGCATTCGTTGCTATCATAATCGATTTTTCATCATGGATGAATGCAGACTGTGCCTGCTTACGTTCTTCTTCCGATAATCCGGCATGATACTTGGCAACGGTAATCCCGCGTTTGGAAAGCTGGTCATACAAAGCGTCTGCCTGTTTTCTGGTAGCGGTATAAATAATTCCAGACTCTTCTTGATGTTCATCTAAAAATGATCGTATGTAAGACGATTTATCTTTACCTTTTACAATATGGAATGATAAATTAGCTCGTTCAAATCCAGTATTGACGACATGGTTGTCCGTAATAGTTAATAGTTCCTGAATATCAGAGATAACTTCCTCTGTTGCTGTAGCGGTTAATGCCACAAAGACAGGAATATTGGACAGTCTTTTTAAGTTGGGGACGATGGAACGATAGCTTGGTCTGAAATCATGTCCCCATTGGGATATACAATGTGCTTCATCGAACGCAACGAGTGCAAGGGGGATGCGTTTGATTACATTTACAAAAGAACCGGATTCAAAGCGTTCAGGTGCAACATAGACAAATTTATACCGGCCCTTCTCCACGTCACGTAATCGGGTTTGCTGTTCACCTGTTGAAAGTGAGCTGTTGATGAAGGTAGCGGGGATACCCAACGCCTGTAGTGCATCTACTTGATCCTTCATAAGAGAGATTAAAGGGGATATGATAATTGCAGTTCCATCCATGGATAAACCGGGAATCTGGTAACATAGTGATTTACCGCCACCGGTTGGCATGACAGCGAGTGTATTATTGAACTGTAAAATGTGATCGATCGTATCCTGCTGTCCGGGGCGAAAGGATTCGTAACCAAAGTAAGTTTGCAGGATTTTTTCTTCTTTCACTAACATGCTGCAGAGCCTCCTTATAAAATGTATAAACTTATCCTAACATATTTTTTCCACTGTGCACGAAATTGGTTGGAAATAGAATTTTATACGCACATCCCTTGAAAATAAAAAATATGTATGCTCAATAAATAACTAAATTTTCGAATTCTGAAATTGATATATATATATACCTTGGTGGAATTAGAAGGGTTGGAGATAGACTGCTCAAGTTGATTTCGATTAAGTCTTTAAACTGAGCAGTCTGGATACATGGAGATTCCAAGGCTCTTTTCGTTAACTTTGTTGATTTTTGACCATCGCCTTTTACATAAAGTGCGAAGTAACTGCTCTTCCCGCCGTCCGGGATCGCTCTGGGCGGATGCTTTCCGCGGGCACGGCCTCAGCCTCCTCGAGAAACCCACTCTGCGGGGTCTTCGGACACGTGCTGTTCCCGCAGGAGTCACCGCCCGCCGCCCGCCGCTCACCCGAACTGGTGAAGTTTTATAATGCCATTTTAGCTACGCTAGTACAGTAATTATTAGCAACCTTCTAACCAGCTCTGGGAAATACACGGAGACTTCTGCGGGAGGAAAGGCATAGGTGAGACCCTGAAATGCGTCAGCATGAAGAGGCTCACCAGCCGCCCGCGAAAAGCGCAGTGTATTTCCCAGAGCGATCGCCGAAGTTCCCTATTCTAGCTCGCATTTCATCTTAACTCTGCAATTAAAAGGCAATAAACATTACGAAAATAGCCTTTAGAAAACAGTCTTATTAGAAACATTCATTCAATAAGTTCAACCCAGTTAACTGTTGGAATTTATTTTTATTTTATTGATGCGAAAGTTTAGTAAATAATTCATTAAATATTAGTGACAATTCTCTATAGTCAAATAACAATGCGGCTTAATTAATTTACATTTTGCTTATTCATCTATAAAATATCATTATAAATATCACGCTTTAATTCGTGTAGGTTTTCATTTGACTATACGATCCGTACGTTAGTTAGGAAAATCTGAATAAGGGGGTATGGCATGGTACCATCTTTGTTATTTGAAATTATGATTATTGTATTTCTTGGAATTGGTTCACAATGGGTGGCATGGCGTTATCGTTTGCCGGCAATCGTTGTAATGTCAGTTACAGGATTACTCATTGGTCCGATTTTTGGCCTAATAAACCCTGAGCAGGATTTTGGCCCTTTATATAGTCCACTCATTTCGGTAGCAGTGGCAATCATTCTATTTGAGGGAAGTTTGAATTTAAGTTTTAGGGAATTGCGGGGAATTGGGAAACCGGTTTTTCGAATATCTACGGTTGGCGCATTTATCGCTTGGATTCTTGGTTCTCTTACAGCTCATTATATAGCTGGGCTTTCGTGGGCAGTTTCGTTTGTCATTGGTGGTTTATTCATCGTGACAGGACCGACTGTAATCATGCCGCTGCTAAGGCAGTCAAAATTAAAGGCAAGACCTGCCAAAGTGCTGAAATGGGAAGGAATTATCGTTGATCCAATTGGAGCATTGCTGGCAGTTTTTGCATTTGAAATTATCACGTTCATGACTGCAGACAACCCCGATCCATCACAGCTTTTATTGTTCTTTGCTGCATCATTATTTGCAATAATCCTTGGTTGGGCGCTTGGGCGTGGACTGGGATGGATGTTTGAAACAGGCCATGTACCAGAGTTTCTAAAATCCTCGGCCGTTGTTGTCGTGGTCATCCTTTGTTTTACTGTTGCAGATGAAATTATGCATGAAACCGGACTTTTATCTGTTACAGCGATGGGGATTACATTAGCGAACATGGGAATTAGCTCTATATCAGATATGCGTCACTTTAAGGAAAACATTTCTGTTCTGCTTACATCGACCATCTTTATTATGCTGACAGCCTCTTTAGAAATGGAAACGATTCTCCATATATTCAGTCCGAATATTATTGGTTATGTATTGTTAATGATGTTTGCAGTAAGACCTTTGTCCATCTTTTTATCAACAATCGGTACAGGACTGTCCTTCAATGAAAAAGCGTTACTGGGATGGATTGCTCCCCGTGGAATCGTTGCACTAACGGTTTCTGGTTACTTTGCAACGGTTTTAGCTGATGCTGGATATGAAGGTGCATCTATTTTGACAACACTGACCTTTGCACTCGTTTTCTTTACTGTTTTAGCACACGGTTTTTCAATTGGCTGGTTAGCGAAAAAGTTAAATCTCTCTATGGAAGGAAATCCGGGAGCATTAATTATTGGTAGTAATCCTTTTACCGTAGAATTAGCAAAATCACTAACAAAAGCAAATATACCAGCGATTATTGTAGACGCTTCATGGGAACACCTGGGTTTGGCAAGAAAAGCTGGGGTCCCAACTTTTCATGGGGATATGCTTTCCGAACAGACAGAGCATCACTTGGATACAATCCCTTATGATTACATGCTTGCCTTGACAAGCGGGCGTTCGTTTAATTCTTTAGTCTGTACAACATTCTTACCGGAATACGGCAGAACAAACGTATTTAAGGTGAGTCCTTACACACAGTTTGATAATGGACACTCGAGTGGTGTTGTGTCTAAAGTAGGTGGAAGAATATTATTTGATAAAAAGTTTTCACTGGAAGATTTGAATGAAAAAGTGGAAAGTGGTTTTGTTGTACGTCAGACAACGCTGACAGAGCAATATAACCTGGAGTCTTATAAGAAAGACAAGGATCCATCTACCGTTTTCCTTTATTTAGTGAAACCTTCTGGGCAACTGAAATTCTTCTCTGAAGAAATGCGAACCGTACCGGTATCAGGAGACACGATCGTAAGTTTAACACCTCCGAGTAAGGAGAAATCCAAGATTCAGGCTAAATTGGATAATAACCGCAATTCGAATCAATAAAAAATAGGGAACAAACCAGAAACTTGGTTTGCTCCCTATTTTTTTAAGCTTCCGCCAGTTCATCCAACTGTCGGTTTACTTCTGCAATTTCACCTTCCAGACGGATGAGTTGCCCTTCTGCGGATGACACTCTTCCTTTTACATATTCCAATTTATCCAAGTCACTTTGAATACGGACATAATCTGATTTTAATTCAACCAACTTAGTTTGTAATTCTTCTTTTGTCATAAATAAAATCCCCTTTTGTTTTTAATATATCCTTAAATTAATGCATCATCTTTATCTTTTTTCGATTCCACATAGGTATTATAAAAGTGGACAATAATCGTACGTAACACAGCATAGAATGGTACTGCAAACAGAATACCGATAAATCCTGCAATACTGCCCGCAGCCAGAATAACTGTAATAATGGTAAGTGGATGTAAATCCAGGGCCTGTCCCATTACATTTGGTGAAATCAAATTACTTTCGATCTGTTGTGCCACCAGCATGATAATAGAAACCCATAGTAGATTCATTGGATCCTGAAATACACCGACAATTAAGGCGGGGGTCACTGCAATGAAAGGCCCAAGGTACGGTATAACGTTTGTTAACATGCCGAACAATGAAAGTGCCAAAGCATAGTCGAGTCCAATAATTAAATAGCCAATTAATAATAATACCCCGACAACAAAACTGACAATAAGCTGCCCCTGTATAAAGGAAGACAATACATTATCTACCTTACCTAGCAGATTACGGATATTATTTGCCTTTTTCTCACTGAAAATATGAGTGATAAATGGAACGAGTTTTTCCCCGTCCTTTAGCATAAAAAACAGGAAGAAAGGAATTAATACAATACCGGCAACAAGGCTTATGACATGTCCAATAAACCCACTGATAAATCCAAATAAGTATTCGATTGTACTCTCAATAATGGTTGGAAGATTATTTGTAAAATCGTTAATTGCAGTAATTACTTGATCAGGAATAGCTGTATAATTCCTTTGCCAATAATCGATAAAATCTTCTACCATCGTTATCATCGAAGGTATGCTCTTTACAAGATTCGTAACCTGATCCCTGACAATTGGCCAGATAAATAGTACAAATAGCGTTAAAACAATAATAATCAGCAAGAACACGAGAATGATAGATAAGATACGTGGAACTTTATGCCGTTCAAAAAAGAGCATAATCGGCTTTGTTAAGTAATAAAAAATCCCAGCTCCAATGATAGGGAACGCCACTGCACCTATAATTTGTATAATTGGAATAAATATAAAGGTTGTTTTAGAAATTAATAAAACCAGCAAAAAGAGAAGAATAAAGAATATAAAAACTCGGAACCAACGTTTATGCACCAATAAAATCACTACTTTCTCAACTTTTTCGTATACTTCTATATTACCTGCAAAAAGAGATAATAGAAAGCTTCTATATATCTATTAGATTATTTCCATAAATGACAGTAACTAAACAAGATGTATGGAGGATGTTCAAAAGGTCCGGTAAGAATGACACAACAATGTTTCTCACTAGGACTAATTGAACTGTCTTTTTATCCTCCTTTTGGAACACGTACTTATAGTATAAAGTACGAAAGTGTGCTAAAATTTTGGCAAATAGAGGTACGGGGGGCAATCGTATGGAGAATTGGGAAAATACTTATAAAAAATGGAGTTCATTTAAACATCTCGATGAATCTTTAAAAATAGAATTACATAACAAGAAGGATAATAAGGCTGCATTGGAAGATGCTTTTTATAAAGAATTGGCTTTCGGGACAGGTGGAATAAGAGGTCTGCTTGGTCCCGGTACCAACCGGATGAATATTTATACCGTTAGAAAAGCAGTTAATGGCTTGGCAAATTACCTTTTGGCTAACCGTGTAAATGTGAAAGACAGAGGCGTTGTTATTGCTTATGATTCCAGATACATGTCGCCGGAATTTGCTATAGAATCTGCAAAAGTACTTGGATCTTATGGAATAAAAGCACATATATTTGAATCACTAAGACCAACACCCTTGTTGTCATTCGCAGTTCGTTATTTAAGCACTGCTGCTGGAATTATGATTACAGCAAGTCACAATCCACCGGAATATAATGGTTTTAAAGTATACAATGAAAATGGTGGGCAAATTACACCAGATGAAGCAGATAAAATTATTAATACGATAAAACAGACAGAAGATGAGCTGACGGTTCCATATTTGGAAAAAGTAGATTTGGAAGAAAAGGATTTACTTAGTTGGCTCGGAATTGAAATAGACAATGCATACTTGTCTCGTCTGAAGCAAATTACCAAAATGAGTTCTGAAGTGCAGGAACAGGAAAAGGACTTGCAAATTGTTTTTACACCATTGCATGGAACATCCTATCACCTTGTTACGAAAGGCTTGGAACAGCTGAATTTCACGAATGTGTCAATTGTAGAGGAGCAGGCAAAGCCGGATCCTGAATTTTCAACGGTTCAATCACCAAATCCAGAAGAGCATCAGGCTTTCAAAATGGCTATTGAGCTAGGGGACAATACCAATGCAGATATCCTTCTAGGTACGGACCCTGATGCAGACAGATTAGGCGTTGCGGTCAAAAATAAAGCAGGGGAATATCAAGTCTTGACAGGGAATCAGCTGGGATCATTACTTCTCGATTATATTTTGACACACAGTGACCGAAAAATATACCAAAACTCCCGCATGATAAAAACAGTTGTTACGACAGAACTTGGAAGGGCAATAGCGGATGCAAACCAAGTGGAGACAATAGATACATTGACAGGTTTTAAATTCATCGGTGATAAGATTAATCAGTTCGATTCGACAGGTGAAACATTTGTTTTCGGATTTGAGGAAAGCTATGGTTATCTGATTAGCAGTTTTGTCCGTGATAAAGATGCAGTTCAATCAGCGATGATGGCAACAGAAATGGCTTATTTTTGGAAACAGCAAGGAAAAACACTGTTTGATGCATTGGATGTATTGTATGAAAAACATGGGTACTATTTAGAGGGGATGTCTTCACTAACGCTAAAAGGGAAAGAAGGATCTGACCGGATTGCTAGTACTATGAATAAAATTCTGACCAATCCATTAACAGAAATTGCTGGAATTAATGTTGAGAAAATAGAAAACTACTTAAGCAGTGAGCGAATAATAGTGGCTGATAATACGAGAGAGACCATAGACCTTCCAAAAGAAAACATGATGAAATTTATACTTGAACAAGATGGCTGGGTCTGCTTGCGTCCATCCGGTACAGAGCCAAAACTTAAATGCTACTATGGAGTTCGGGGAAACAGCCATCAAGATAGTAAGCAAATCCTACAATCACTAAAGGAAACGATGGATCAAATGTTAGATGAAATGGTTAACCAACCAAGATAGAAGAGACTATGATATGAAAAAGGCCATTTTATAATATTTGTTGTTCTTTAATCTTTGCAAAGTCGAGATAAACTGCGAAGTAACTGCTATCTCGCCGTCCGGAATCGCTCTGGGCGGATGCTTTCCGCGGGCACGGCCTCAGCCCCGAAGAGAAAACCACTCTTCTGGTCTTCGGACACGTGCTGTTCCCGCAGGAGTCACCGTCCTCCGCTCACCCGGACTGGTTATGCTGAATTGCTATTTTAGCTACCCGAAAGTGTCAACCTTCTAACCAGCTCTGGGAAATACACGGAGACTTCTGCGAGAGGAAAGGCATAGGTGAGACTCTGAAATGCGTTAGCATGAAGAGGCTCACCAGCCGCCCGCGGAAAGCGCAGTGTATTTCCCAGAGCGGTCGCCGAAGCTTCTACAACAACCAGCAGTTACTTCGTAGTTTATAGAATTATTGTAAAAAACAACAATTCTTTTCGGTGGAACGAGTAACTTCAGAGTCAATCTTCTGGAAAACAGTTTATAAGAAATAACCGCGTAGGAATTTGACAATGAAGGCTAAAAAGGGTTTAATGTTTAATAGATTAATATTTCCTAAAGGGGAGTAGCTGCACAATTAAAGTCGTCATTACGAGATTATATCTCCGGCTCAATTGGCAACGCACGTTGTTAGCGAGACCTTTACCCATTCGCAGGTAAAGGTCTCTTTTTGTGCTTTTATCTGCTAATGAGACTATATTTTTAAGGAGAGTATACATGGGAACAGAATTAATATTGGAATATTTATGGGTCTTAGTTGTTTTAATCGGACTAGAAGGGCTTCTCGCAGCAGATAATGCGCTTGTATTAGCAATTATGGTACGTCATCTTCCTGAAAAACAACGGAAAAAGGCTTTATTTTATGGGTTGGCAGGGGCATTTGTTCTGCGTTTCGGTTCATTATTCATTATTTCATTCCTTGTCGATGTATGGCAGGTTCAGGCACTTGGTGCGGCGTATTTATTGTTCATATCGATTAATAACTTATACAGAAAGTTTAAACCCAAAGTTAAGGATGACATAGAGAAACTCGAGGAGCCGATTAGAAATGGCCAAGAACCAGAGGCTTCTAAAAAGGAATTTTGGCTTACGGTAGTTAAAGTTGAATTTGCTGACTTGGCGTTTGCAGTGGATTCTATCTTGGCTGCTGTTGCGTTAGCAGTAGCACTGCCCGCAACAGGATTGGGTACAGTCGGAAGTTTGGATGCAGGTCAATTCGCGGTAATTTTTGCAGGTGGTATGATTGGTCTAATTATCATGCGCTTTGCTGCCAATATATTTGTTGGATTGCTTCATGATCGGCCAGGTTTGGAAATAGCAGCATTCCTGATTGTTGGTTGGGTTGGTGTGAAACTAGCAGTTATCGTAATGGCACATCCGGATATTGCGTGGATCGCTCATGAATTCCCGCACTCCACAGTATGGAAATCGATTTTCTATGTTGTATTAGTGCTAATTGCTGTAATTGGCTGGTTTGCTTCCGGTTCAAAAGGGAAAAAAGAACAAACAGCGTAACAAATAAAAAGCAATCCGTTCCTTATTGTAAAGGAGCAGATTGCTTTTTATAATGGGTTCGTTTGATTCCTCAACTTTATGCTTTTATCTAAAAATTTAACACTTTAAGACATATAATATATAAACTCCGAGTAAATGCTGGTTGGTTTCTATAAGTATGTGCTTTTCCCGCGTCCGGGATCGCTGCGGGCGGATGCTTTCCGCGGGCACGGCCTCAGCCTCCTCGAGAAGACCACTCTGCGGGGTCTTCGGACACGTGCTGGGACTGCGATATTACTCGCCCCACCGAAAACATTTGTTCCCGCAGGAGTCACCGCCCTCCGCTCACCCGGACTGGGAAGGCTGTATGATGCTATATTAGCTACCCACAAATGTAGTAATTGTTACCAACCTTCTAACTAGCTCTGGGAAATATACGAAGACTCCAGCGGGAGGAAAGGCATAGGTGAGACACTGAAATGCGTCAGCATGAAGGGGCTCACCAGCCGCCCGCGGAAAGCGAAGTATATTTCCCAGAGCGGTCGCCGAAGTTACTTATCCTAGTTCGCATTTTATCTCAACAGCGAATCAAAAGAAACAAAACTTAGTAACTTAACTTTATAATAGAAATCAACTTCCATTATGGTTTCAGCTTAGTTGCTGCCATTATTTGAATTGTTAGCAGCTGTAGTAGATGCTAGGGTGGCGACCATTACAGCCTGCTGTGCCTGTAGGATCGTTTCGAGAGTTGTGTGGATGCTGGCTTGGGCAACACTGTTATTATCAAGTTTCCCACTAACATACAAGGCAATGGCCATAATGAGATTCATGTCTTTTTGCCATTTGAAACCTTTCTTTTTATTAAGTGAATCATACATCTTTGTAATCTCTGTCATATCAAATTCATCTTGAGGAAGCAAAGCAAGCATGCCGATGACAGGGTAGTACATCTGCTTCGTTCGGATTCCGGCTTTTTTTAAGGTATCCATCACGGAAACGGAGCGATTAATTAAATCTCCATCACTCGATTCCGAATCGAGTGTAAGAATATGACTTAGAAATTGTAAATCATTTCCTTTCCAAAAACCATTTTTATTTAATTCATGATAAAAATTTTCCATCCGTTGAATAATATCCGACTGCTGTTCGTAGGCGAGCAAAACGGCAAGGGGATAATCGCTGGCACCTGTCAGGAAGAGATGTTCTTTCTTCATTCCATCATAAATTTCTTTTGTTCGATCGATTATATCCTCTTGTTTCAAATTATTATTGGGATTTGTCAGAGCAATCGTTGCGGCGAGATACGTGTAAACGCCACTTTTAAACTTCGCCTCTTTGAACCCGTCATACAAATGAAAGAGTGCGTCAATTTGGCTTTCGGGATCTTCAAACTTCACATCAAGAGAAGCCGCAGTTGTAAATCTGGAGTAAGATTTCAAAGCAGAGAAAAAACCTGCCTGCTCTTTAATACAATCAGCGATCTGAAGAAATTTTTCTATATTCAATGTTTTATGATTCATAGCATACATAGAGGCAATTGTCATAAGTATTTTTTTGTCAGAAACCTTCCATTTTATCGCATCATTTAATTGATAATAGTAATTTGTATAAGCATTCATCTTGTCGTACATAAATGGTTCCCGCCTTTCCGATCTGATACTTCGTATTACGTTTTAAGCCTTAAAAAGGTTTCATTGTTAAATTCTTGTAAATGCTACTGCAAAATAGGTAAAAGTATGGTAATTTATGAATTGAATCTTAGTGGGAGGTACTTATGGGGAAAAATAAATCGTTGCTTGAAATTTTGATAACTTCGTTTAAACTCGGTCTCACGTCTTTTGGAGGGCCTGTAGCTCATTTAGGTTATTTTAAGGATGAATATGTAGATAAAAAGAAATGGCTCGATGATAAAATGTACGCAGATATTATCGCACTTTGCCAATTTCTGCCTGGACCCGCAAGCAGCCAGGTAGGCATTGCAATAGGAATGCTTCGTGGTGGATTAATGGGCGGAATTGTTTCCTGGTTCGGGTTTACCATTCCTTCTATTATTGTTCTCATCGTATTTGCACTGCTGTATCAGTCCTTTTCATTAGGAGACGCAACATGGATTTCAAGCCTTAAGATTGTTGCGGTAGCTGTTGTTGCGCATGCACTAATCGGAATGGGTAAAAATCTCACTCCTGATCGGCCAAGGATAGCAATGGCACTGGCGGCCGCCCTAGTAATGCTATTGTTTCCATCAGCATTTATTCAAATTCTAATTATTATAGCCGCTGCACTCTTCGGTTACTTTATGTTTTCCAAACAGGTACAGCCAAAGGTCAATCCGTTTCAAGTAACTGTCACGAAAACCCAAGGTGTGATATCGCTAGCAATTCTCGCGGTATTGTTAATAGGTCTGCCGATTGTATCGCAGGTGGTGACAAATCATTACATTACCATCTTTGATATCTTCTTTCGGGTTGGTTCCATTGTTTTTGGTGGTGGCCATGTAGTGTTGCCGCTCCTTGAACAGGAAGTGGTTCCAAATGGACTTGTAACCAGCGGGGAATTTCTCGCTGGATATGGGATGGCACAGGCTGTTCCAGGCCCATTATTTACATTCGCCAGTTATTTAGGCACGATGATGAGTGGGGTTGCCGGAGGAATTGTTGCGACGGTTGCAATGTTCCTACCTTCCTTCCTATTGGTTATTGGAGCATTGCCTTTCTTAAATGAATTAAGGAATCGTTCCAGCTTTCAAGGAATCCTGACAGGTGTCAATGCAGCCGTTGTCGGGATATTATTGGCGGCCCTTTATGATCCTGTCTTTACAAGCTCTGTTGTAAGTGGTGCAGACTTCGCGATGGCAGCGATTCTGTTTGCGTTACTGTATTTCTGGAAAAAGCCGGCATGGATGATTGTAATCATCGGTGTCCTGATGGGGGAGCTAATTGCTTTTATTTTCGTTTAGGAGCGAGCTGCGATAAGATGGAAATAAGAGGTGATTGAAATGGCAGAACACCATTTTCATTTAAAAGCAGACTGGCCAGGCGGAAGAAATAGTGAAGGCTATATCGAAGCAGGCAATTTAAAAACAAAAATTTCCATACCACCTGAAATGGATGGCCCTGGAATCGGTACTAATCCAGATGAGATGTTATTAGGTGCAGCCGCAACCTGCTACATCATTACATTGGCAGCTTTGATTGAACGAGCAGAACTGCCACTGTATGAAATGTCGCTGGAATCAGAGGGGATTGTTGAGGTAAGACGAGGTATTTTTAAATACAAAAAGATTATTCACCGTCCAACCGTTTCTCTAAAAGAAACGGCAACAGATGAACAGCGGGAAAAATTAGCGAAACTTGTCGTAAAGGCAGAGAAAAGCTGTATGATTTCACGGGCAATTCAGGGAAATGTAGAACTTGAATTGCAAGCCAATCTTAAATAATGAAAAGGTCGCTTCAGATGGAGTGGCCTTTTAATATGGATGGATAAGCAACACTGCGTGATAAAACCGCAAAGTTGTGCAACAGCCCCCAGAAGTTGCGCGATAAAACCGCAAAGTTGTGCAACAGTCCCACAAGTCGTGCAATAACACCATAAAGTTGAGCGACAGCCCCCAGAAGTTGCGCGATACTACCGCAAAGTCGAGCAACAACCCCAACCCCCAACCAACGTTTACCCTCTCACTAACCGCAACACCTTATCCATCTTCTGAACCTCAGCTGTCTTAAAATAAGCAGCGAAAGGACATCCCAATTCCTGAACACGCTTCCCTACATTAGCTATCGTAAACTGTGTCGGATGTAATCCTTCTTTCACCTCATCCCAAAATAAAGGAGTAGCAACCGTACCTTCCTTTGTCATACGTGTTGAATAAGGAGCGATCAATGTTTTATCTTTTCCGTGTTGAACATAATCGATATACAATCTTCCGTTTCTGTTTTTCTTCATTCGTTCCGTCGTAAATAAATCGGGAGACGTGTTTTCAATTGTCCAGGCGATCGCTTGCGTAAATATTGCTGTCTCTTCATAAGTCATACTCCCTTCCCGAATCGGAATATGAATCTGCAGTCCCTTATTACCGGAAGTTTTAATAAAGGATTGAAGTTCAAGATCAATTAGCACCGTCTTAATCAGAGTGGCTGCTTGTATGGCTAGGGGGAAATGCTCCCTGTCCGGTGGATCGAGATCGAATACAATTTCTGTCGGAACCGTACTGTGCACCTTTTGAAATGGAATATGGTATTCAACAGAACCATGATTGGCAAACCATACAAGAGATTCCAGGTTGTTACATACAATCAATTTGTCATGCCCGGAAGGCACACCAGTAATAAAATCAGGAGCGTAATCCGGCAGATGCTTTTGAAAAAAATGCTCCTTGTCAATTCCGTCCGGACACCTAATAACGGTCAATGCTCTATGGTGAAGGAATGGGAGCATGTACGGAGATATTTCACGGATAAAGGTGAGGAGATTGCCTTTGGTGTAGGATGCATCTGGCCATAATAATTTTTCTGTATTTGTCAAATTAATATTCTTCGGCAGCATCGCCATGTCCAATTGTAATTGATTCCATGTACATTCTTCTGGTTTATGATTTGGCAAAAGACTTGAAAACTCGGGCTCACGCAATTCACCTTGATATAAATCAAGTGTATGGATCGCCGCGCAGATTGCAGGCGGAAGTGTATAGACCTGGCCATATTTTTCCCCATTCGACAAAAAGAGCTGCTTTAATGTCTGGAAAGATTCAGAATCCAATCCGTGCTTGCATTTACCTACTGTCATTATTTCTCCATCCTTAAAAACAGCCACTTCAAAGTAACTGTTTTCCAGATCGTATTTTGTCAGAAATACTTGGATCTTACGCCAGTTTATTATTTTGAACCAATCGCGATGGCTTTTTCCAGATATGTAGTTACTCGTCTTGCGTTTAGCGACGATGCCTTCAGCCTTCGATTCAAACACTGCGCTATTGATTTCAGATAAAGTTGGAAAACTTTTTACCAACTTCATGCGATCTCCTACTTCTAATTTTGCAAATAAGCTCTCCAAACTTTTCTTTCTCATTGAGAAATTTTGTGCGCTCGTCGGATTCCCTTTTATTTCCAGTAAATCAAAGACCATCAGTACTGCTGGTCTCATACGGGCTGCCTGTTGGATTGACTCTCTATTTTTCAATCTCCCCCTTTTTTGAACACTAGAGAAGCTGGATTGATACGTATGATTTAAAATAACAAGTTCCCCGTCGAGTGTTAAGGGCAGAAATGGATTAATCGATGCAAAGTTGTCCTTACAAAAATCAATAATTTCCGGGAAGTTTTCAGTAAGGCTTTTATTATTTTTACTCGTTAATTGAATATTGCCGTCTATATCCCACGACAATATACAACGAAAACCATCATATTTCACCTCATAGATCCATGCATCCTCATTTGGAATTTCTGAGCTTGCAACTGGCTTCATTATTTCCAATGAAAACACCTCCTTTTATTAAAATGGCTCTTTTCAGAGATAATAACCGGAATGGAATAAAAAGTTACTATTACAGCAAACTAACGAAAAAGGGGGTTACGCTATGCATACGATGTGGAAAGGAACGATTAGCTTTGGTTTAGTTAATATTCCTGTGAAAATGCATGCTGCAACCGAAAACAAGGATGTAAAACTCAGACAGCTTCATAAAGAATGCAAGTCACCTGTTAAATATGAAAAGGTATGCCCAGTTTGCGAAAAGGAAGTTAAAAATGAAGATATTGTAAAAGCGTACGAATATGCTAAAAATAAATTTGTTGTTTTGGACGATGAAGATATTGAAGCATTAAAGAAAGAGCAGGAAGATAAAGCCGTGGAAATTGTAGACTTTGTCAAACTGGAAGATATTGATCCAATCTATTTTGAAAAAAGTTATTACCTTTCCCCAAATGAAGGAGGCAGCAAAGCATACAGTTTGCTGCGCAGTGCATTGAATGATACTGGAAAGATTGGCATTGCAAAAATGATAATTCGTTCCAAAGAACAACTGGCAGTCATTCGGGTATATGAAAATTCACTCGTTGTCGAAACAATCCATTATCCAGATGAAGTACGTAGCGTGCAGGATGTACCGAATATCCCAGAAGAGGTAAAAATAGAAGCTAAAGAATTGGATACAGCAAAAATGCTGATTGAACAGTTAACAACCGAATTTGAACCGGAAAAGTATAATGATGATTACCGAACTGCTTTACTTGACTTAATTGAGGAAAAGAAAAATAAGGAACAAACAGAAACTGCAACAGACAAACCGGTTCCAGACAATGTCACCAATCTAATGGATGCACTGCAAGCATCCTTGGAAAGAGCCAAATCAGAAAAGCCGAAGCCAAAACAACCAAAACAGCCCAAACGCAAAGCAAAAACAACAGCACCAAAGAAAAAGGCCGCAACGTAAAAGTCTCCAATCAAGGAGGCTTTTTTCGTAATGTTTGTTACTCTATAAACCTCACAGTTGAGATAGAATGCGAACTAACTACTAGCTGATATCCAAATTCGTGTGCTTCTATCTCCGTCCGGCATCGCTGTGGGCGGATGCTTTCCGCGGGCACGGCCTCAGCCTCCTCGAGAAGACCACTCTGCGGGGTCTTCGGACACGTGCTTTTCCCGCAGGAGTCACCGCCCACAGCGATGCCGGACTGGTGAGGCTGTAGGATGTTATTTTATCTATTAGCAAGTGAAGTCATTGTCAGCAACCTTCCAGCTATGGGAAATACACGTAGACTTCTGCGGGAGGAAAGGCATAGGTGAGACTCTGAAATGCGTCAGCATGAAGAGGCTCACCAGCCGCCCGCGAAAAGCGAAGTGTATTTCCCATAGCGGTCGCCGAAGCTTCTACATCAACCAGCAGTTACTTCGGAGTTTATACACAATGTTGAGCTATTCTTCAGCAGATTACAAACCTGCTTCATTTTTTCAACCCGCTAACAAAGTAATGACAAAACGATGAAATTGCTTCAACTTGTATGTTTTTTACATAAAATTAGGGTAAAGTGTTTACTACATGTAAACAGACAATATTAGAGGATGAGTACGTATGAAAAGAAATCCATTTTTTGATAATGCAAAAGTTTTACTGATTTTTCTAGTCGTTTTTGGCCATATTATTCAGCCGTTTGTAGATGGTTCCAAGGAGATGAATACATTATACACATGGATTTACACCTTTCACATGCCAGCTTTTATTCTACTTGCAGGATTCTTCGCGAAAGGCTCAGGAAATAAAGATTACATGTTGAATTTAGCTAAAAAGCTATTGATCCCATATCTTATTTTCCAAGTCCTATATACAATCTATTACTTTTTTATTGGAAAGGCTGGCTGGCAAGCAGATATATTTTATCCACACTGGTCATTATGGTTCTTGCTCAGTCTATTCAGCTGGCATATTCTATTATATTGGTTTAAAAAAATACCAGCTGCAATGAGTATTTCGATAGCAGTGATGATTGGATTGATTGTAGGTTATTTCGGTGAGATTGGTCACACATTTAGCCTGTCACGTACATTTGTGTTTTTCCCGTTTTTCTTAATCGGTTTTTGGTTAACAGAAAAACAAGTCATGTGGGTAAAACACAGAGCTGTAAAAATCACTTCTGTTATTGTGATGGCAGGATTGGCATTCGCTATTTATTACTTGCCAAAAATTAATTCAGGATGGTTACTTGCTTCAAAGTCCTATAGTGATTTAGGTATGGAAAGTTATGGGGGAATTGCTAGACTACTAGTTTATATGACAGCAGCGATTATGGTCGTGGGTATTCTTTCGTGGGTTCCGAAAAAGAATCTAGGATGGATTACCAAGCTCGGTACACGAACTTTGTATGTCTATTTACTACACGGGTTTTTTGTTCAGTATATTCGTCAACATAATCTATTTGAGGTCAATCATGTGTTCGATATTCTAGGACTCGCAGCAATTTCAGCATTAATCGTAATGATCCTCTCCAGTAAGCCGGTCCTTGGTCTGTGGCAGCCATTTATTGAGGGTAAAGCTTCGATGATAAAAAAGGTAATGAAGAAAAGGAAATCCGTACAGACTTAAATTTAAATTTATAGTATAAAACATGAAACATTATGGCAGTTAAAACGTATAATCAGTTACCCCCCTTTTTTAAATATATATAAAGCAGGCGATCCTCAAGTTAGGATCGCCTGCTTTTTTTGTTACTTACTTATCCTAAAATATAAGGTGCGCAATCAACGTAATGATTGGTAATGTGATGATTGTACGCAGGAGGAAGATAATGAGTAGGTCTTTAAACGATACGGGTACCTTGGAACCCAATAGTAATCCTCCAACTTCGGACATATAGATTAATTGTGTTACAGAGAGTGCAGCAATGATAAACCGGGTAATCTCTGCTTCAATGGTTGAACCGATGATTGCAGGTAAGAACATATCTGCAAAGCCAATTAAAATGGTTTCGGATGCTTCAGCAGCGAATGGAACTTGCATAAGTTCGAGTAATGGGATGAAAGGCGCTCCCAGCCATTGAAATACAGGAGTATATTCAGCGATAATGAGCGCAACTAGTCCGAACGCCATTACGACAGGTGCAACCCCCATCCACATGTCGAGAATGTTCTGTGCTCCTTCTTTGAAGAACTGATATACACTTGTTTCCTTTTTGGCACGATTCAATGCTTTTTTATAACCAAACGTAAAAACATTATCGTCAGCAGGTATTGTTTCATCTATGCCTGTAGAAGAGTCAGTAACATACGTGTCAGTCTTTCTGGATAACGGTGGAATACGCGGCATAATTAATGCTGCGATAAATCCTGCGAATGCTACCGTCAAATAAAATGGAACAAACATATGTTCAAGTCCCACCTCTGTCAGGACAACGAGAGAGAATGTAATGGATACGACGGAAAAAGTAGTACCAATTACGGCTGCTTCGCGTTTGGTGTAATATCCTTCTTCATACTGTTTGCTTGTAAGCAGTACTCCTATCGTACCATCACCAACCCAGGAAGCCAGAGCATCTACCGAAGATCTCCCTGGCAGGCGGAATAAAGGACGCATGATTTTCGTCATCAAGGTTCCAAACAGTTCCAATAACCCAAAGTTCATGAGCAATGGTAAAAATAAACCAGCAAACAGGAAAACGGCAAACAGCACATGAAGTAAACTGTCCAATAACATGCCACCTGTATTTTCACCGTAAACCGCTTCAGGACCAAGCTGGAAGTAAACCATTACTGCAAAAATAGCAGCAACGACTCTTGTTATCGTCCAAAAATTACTCGTATAAAATAATGTTTGGAAAAATGGTGTTCTGGCCAAAGCCTTCTTCCCAGCAATTTTTGCAAACAACGTCATAATTGCTGTAATAACGATAATTACCATCATAATCGCAGATAATTGGTCTGCAAGCAATTCCTGAATCCAATTTGCCAAAATGGCTATCGGTATTGTGACGCCTTCCGCTGTATTAATGGGTACCATAAATACAAAGATACCCATCAGCGAAGGGATAATAAATTTCAAATGATCTATCCTATTATAATTTTTCATAATAACCTCCAACATGCTAATACCCAAAATAATCATGGATAAATCCAACTGTATGATTATACAACTCGCTGTAAATATATTCAAGCGAATATCCGCTTGAAATTTTACCCATTAGTTGATATCCAATTTCACATCTATTTCGTTCTGTACAAACCTATTACTATCAGATATCGTTAAATGTATTAGAAGATGGCTATTTGGGGTAAACAATGATGAGGTGTTGTAAGTGGGGAAGCTATTCAAATATAATATTATTTATCGCAGTACCATAATCGTATGGATGGCTATTAAATTCATTGTAAAAATCTATTACTTTCATTTTAAGAACAAGTTCTGGGATAAGAAGACGGTCCATAGATGGAACGATATGCTATACCGCATGGCAGTTGAATATCGGGAAAAAGCGGAGAAACTTGGTGGCATCCTCATCAAGCTCGGTCAGTTTTTAAGTACACGGACTGATTTTATGCCGGATGTATTTATTAAAGAGCTGAGTGAATTAGTCGACCATGTTCCACCAATGCCATACGAAACGGCGCTTTCTTCGATAAAGCAAGAATGGGGTACAGATATTTTTGACGACCACCTTTCTGAATTAGAGAATCAGGCGATCGCTTCTGCCTCAATTGGAGACGTATATAGAGGAGCTCTTACAGATGGTACCGAAGTTGCAATAAAGGTTCGTCGTCACCGAATTGAAGAAGTTTTTCATAAAGACTTTATTGCATTAAGAATTGTATTCTGGATTCTAAGAGTCTTCACTTCCTTTGGCAAGAAGGCGGATTTAAATTCCCTTTATAAAGAGCTCGTCATGGTAATGAACCGTGAGCTGGATTATGAACAGGAGTTGGAGTTCGGAGAATATTTCAGAGAACGATATAAAGACCAACCGGATATCTACATTCCCCACTATTTTAAAGCTTTATGTACGGAAAAGGTTCTTGTGATGGAATGGGTGAATGGAGCAAAAATAACAGATACATTCTTTATGCAACAGCAGAATATAGATATAGAGAAAACAACAAAAATTTTGTTTGATCATTATATTGATCAGTTCCTCCATCCAGGTAAATTTCATGCAGATCCACATGCAGGGAACATCATTGTGCGAAGAGACGGAACAATTGCAATCATTGACTTTGGAATGATTGGAGAAATTAAAAAAGAGGATACCGAGCAATTCAAATTACTTGTGCAGGGCTTTATTATCGACAATTATGATATTGTGCTTTCTGCCCTTGATAAGATGAACTTTATTCTTCCAAATGCCGATAAGAAGAAATTAAAAAAAGTAATTAAAGAAACGGTTGATATGTACTCGGATGGATCACTTAAAAATATTGATTCAAAGGTAATGAATCAATTAAGTGAAGATATCAGTTTGATCGTCAAAGACCAGCCGATACAATTGCCCGCCGATTATGCCTATTTGTTAAGGGCAGTTTCGATTGTTATAGGGATATTATTTTCCATTTATCCTGAAATGGATTTGAAGAAATGGGCGATTCCGAAAATCAAAAATTGGTTTGGTAGAAAAAGTATTGTAGAATCGGTAACCAAGCAATATGCCAAAAATCTAACCGAACCAGTAAGATCCTATCCAAAGGCATTGTTAAATTTCCTCGAAAGTGGGGAAAAGGATAGAGAGTGGGATAAAGAAAAGCATCATGTTCAAATGAAACATCAATTTTATTTACTAATTGAGGTACTTTCCTTTATGATGGTAGTAACAGGAGTTGCCATTGCGATATGGGGATTCAGTATCCAACTGAATCGTATGGCCACCATTGGACTTGTGCTTGCTGGGATATCTTTATTTTTACTGAACTTGATTTTCGTAAATCATTACAGGATGATTCGATCCAGAAAATAAGGGAGTGTTGAAAATGAGTGATTATTTAAAAAAAGGATTTTTACTTGGTCTTGGTGCTGCAGTAAGCGGCAAAGAGAAATTAAGTCTGAAACTAAAAGAACTCGTCGACAAAAATGAACTAACCCAAGAGCAGGCTAAAACAGTAATGCAGAATTTTGTTGATAAAGGCGCCATGAAAAAGGATGAATGGAATTCCAAAAATTACGAACAAATGAGCAAAATGGCGAAAGATAACGGAATTGCTACGAAAGAGGATATAAATGAACTAAGAGCTCGTCTCACGGAGCTGGAAGAAAAATTGGATGAAAAATTAAATCAGCCAAATTAATAGAAGGTGAACCTCCATTTTACGGGGTTCACCTTTTGTTTATTAAACAACTCAACTTCGCACCAATAAAATAGGTTCAAATAGATAACTTGGTAACTTTGAATTTCTCTACTAAACTCCTTACTAAATCTGGTAAAAATAAGGGTATTCTCGTAAATGTTTACTGCTTTTTTATCATCGCAGAGTTGAGTTAAACTACGAACTAGGGTATGTCTTTCCAGCGGCCGCTCTGGAAAATATACTTCGCTTTCCGCGGGCGGCTGGTGAGCCCCTTCATGCTGACGCATTTCAGTGTCTCACCTATGCCTATCCTCCCGCTAGAGTCTTCATATATTTCCCTGAGCTGGGTTAGATGGTTGCTGCAATTACTACACTTGCAGGTAGCTAAAATAACATCATACAGTTTCACCAGTTCGGGTGAGCGGCGGGATAGCAGTTACTTCGTAGCATTCCTGTAGAACGCTAAATTTAAGGTTTGAAAAAAATAGAGCCCCTCGGTAAGA